>JBBQYN010000225.1:0-4584 GCA_038208655.1 Actinomycetales bacterium | reverse complement strand
CGAACGCATGGCCGAACTGGCTCCGCAGGGGTTCTCCCTGGCAACGGATGTCGCGGAGTGGCTTGTGAAGCGTCACGTTTCGTTCCGAGATGCCCACGAAATCACCGGCTCGCTCGTGAAATACGCCGAAACGCACGGACTTGACCTGCACGAAGTCGACGACGCCGGCCTCCAGAGCATTTCACCGCATCTGGTGCCCGAGGTGCGCGAGGTGCTCACCATCCAGGGGTCTGTCACCAGCCGCGACGGACTCGCCGGCACCGCGCCCGTGCGCGTCGCCGAGCAGCGCGTGGCGCTCGTGGAGCGCGTGCGCGTGCTCGCGGCACTGCTCACGGCGTAGGGGCGCGCGAGACACAGAATTCGCTCACCCGAGGAGACCCGCCATGTTCGACCGCGACGTGCTGCGGAGGCCTGCACTCGAGGTCGCCCCGCTGCTGCTGGGCGCCACGCTCAGTCGCGGTACGGTCACGCTGCGGGTCACCGAGGTGGAGGCATACCTCGGTGAGACCGACCCCGGGTCGCATGCCTTTCGCGGTATGACCCCGCGCACCGCGCCCATGTTCGGCCCGCCCGGTCACGTGTATGCGTATTTCACGTACGGCATGCACGTGTGCGCCAACGTGGTCTGCTCGCCGAACGGGCAGGCATCTGCTGTGCTGCTGCGTGGCGGCGAGATCATGACGGGTGTGGACGAGGCACGGATGCGACGCCCCACGTCACGCTCGGACGCCGACTTGGCGCGCGGCCCGGCCCGGCTCACCAAGGCTCTCGGCATCGTGCTCGGCGACAGCGGAGCCGACTGGGCGGCCGAACCGTTCTCGCTCACGCTTGGGGAGCACCCGCTGGCGTATGAGAGCGGGGTGCGCACTGGGGTGAGTGGCGCCGGCGGGGGAGCGGAGTTTCCGTGGCGGTTTTGGCTGCCGGGGGAGGCATCCGTGTCGCCGTATCGCCGCAGTACCCTGCGCGCGCGGCCTTAGCCGACGGCGATGACCGCGAGGGCGGCGCAGGCGCAGGCCCAGATCAGGCTGGCGAGGGTGCCGATGATGAACCGCTCGCGCGATTCGGCCGCGGCCAGCTCGGTGAACCGCCCCACACCCTTGACGGCCACGACAATCGCGATGGCCTCGGGAAAGCCGGCCAGAATGGCGCCGGCCACGGCGAGGCGTTCCAGAATGCCGATCGTCAGACCGCCGCGCAGCACCTCGTAGACGCGCGGGTCTGACGCCGGCGCCGCGCCCTCGACCGAGCCCGGGCCGCCCGGGCCTGCGGGGTCGGCTGACGCGGGAAACCCGGGCGCGGCCACGAGAATGCCGCCGTGCGCTCCGGGCGGAACAGAATTCTTCGTCGCGAGTTTCAGCGCGAGCACCGCGATGGGGCCGCCGCCCACCACGGCGAGGGCCAGGGCGAGCATGCCCAGCAAGACGCCGAACGCGCCCGGACCGGACTGCGCCGGGATCGCCGCGATGAACAGCGCGCCGGCGAGGGAGCCGGCCGAGACGATCGCGAAAGCGTGCCGCTGCAGTTTCGCCGCCAGCACCGCGAAAACGAGTGACGCCACGGTGGCGCCGAGCAGCAGGGCCCAGTAGAGAAACGTGAGCAGGTGAAAGGTGGTGAGGGCATTCATGCGGGGTCCGTTTCGCTGGTCGCACGGTTGAGATTCCTTAGCAGCCTAACCAGTGCGGGCCGGGCGGCCTCATCGGCCCGCCAGAGCGCGCTTTTGACCCGCTGGCTCACGGCGGCCGTGGATATGCCGAGGATGCCGGCGATTTCGACCTGCGGCAGGCCCTGCTCGAGCAGGTCGGTGGCTTCCCAGCCCTCTCGGGATCGGCGGTGGCGCAGCAGCAGGAGCAGGGAGAGCAGCGCTTCCACCTCGGCGTCGTCGAATTCGACGGGGCGGTTCGATCCGTCGATCGGGTGGTCCCGAGAGGCGTGCGGGTCACGCCCGTGGGCCTCGGGGGCGTACTCGTCATCCCGGTAGGCCTCTCCGGCGTTGTGCCCCGTGTAGTCTTCGTCGCCGGCTGTGCGGTCGCCGTACTCTTCCGGAGTGGGCGAGGCGCTGGCCTCGACCAGCGTGGCCGGGGCGACGTCGAGGGCGAACCGGGCATCGGACTTCTTCGCGCGGGTCACGGCGTCGCGTGCGGCGATGAACGCGCCGCCGGCCGCCTGCCGGGTCGCCTGCGGGTACGGGGTGCGTACCGGGCCGATACCGAGGCCGATCGTCCAGTGCCCGGAACGGTGCAGGGCGAGGATGGTGCCCAGCGCCGTGGCGGCATCCGTCATCATCACCTGAATCTCGTCGCCCGAGGTTTGGTCGGCCGGAAGCACATAGCCGGCACCGAAACCGGCAGTGAGCTGGGCAATCATTTCGCCGGCCCGGTCACGGTCGTGGCGGCTGCCGATCTGGTCGGCGGTAATCACGTACATGTACTAAGTCTCTAACCTAAAGTTTCGTAAGTAAAGCCTGTACCCTGAATATTTCTGAACCGAGCCCACAGACTTAGTGCTTTACCGGTGAGCGCCGCACGGGCTGCGCGGGCGCTGGTAATCTGGGCAGGTGTCAGACCCCGTGATTCTTTCCCAGCAGTCCAATGATCCCACCTTCGACAACGTCTGGGAGGAGATCACCTGGCGCGGCCTCGTGCATGTCTCGACGGATGCCGCGGAGCTTGAGGCCCTGCTCTCGGGCGACCCGATCACCTACTACTGCGGGTTCGACCCCACCGCGCCGAGCCTGCACCTGGGTAACCTCGTGCAGATTCTGCTGATGCGCCGGCTGCAACTGGCCGGGCATCACCCGCTCGGCCTGGTCGGCGGTTCCACCGGGCTGATCGGTGACCCCCGGCCCACCGCGGAACGCACGCTGACCCCGGCCGACACCGTCGCCGAGTGGGTCGGCTACCTGCAGGCTCAGGTCTCGCGCTTTCTCAGTGCCGAAGGTGATAGCGCCGTCACCATGGTGAACAACCTGGACTGGACGGCGCCGCTGAGCGCGATCGACTTTCTGCGCGAGATCGGCAAGTACTACCGGGTCGGCACCATGCTCAAAAAGGATGCCGTGAGTGCCCGGCTCAACTCCGACGCCGGCATCAGCTACACCGAGTTCAGCTACCAGATTCTGCAGGGACTGGACTACCTCGAGCTGTACCGCACGTACAACTGTGTACTGCAGACCGGCGGCAGCGACCAGTGGGGCAACCTCACCAGCGGTACCGACCTCATCCGTCGCGCCGAATCGGGCAGCGTTCACGCCATTGGCACCCCGCTGATCACCAACAGTGACGGCACCAAGTTCGGTAAGAGTGAGGGTAACGCCATCTGGCTGGACCCCAAACTGACCAGCCCGTACGCGTTTTACCAGTTCTGGCTGAACACCGACGATGCCGACGTGGTCTTTCGCCTCAAGGTCTTCACGTTCCTGGGGCGCGGAGAAATCGAGCGCCTCGAAGCGGTCGT
The DNA here is from genome assembly GCA_038208655.1 of Actinomycetales bacterium. Classification (GTDB taxonomy): domain Bacteria; phylum Actinomycetota; class Actinomycetes; order Actinomycetales; family Microbacteriaceae; genus Cryobacterium. The sequence continues at coordinate 1,131 of JBBQYN010000225.1, read as the reverse complement.
GGCGGCCGAACCGTTCCGCCGTGAGGCCCAGCGCACTCTGGCGTACGAAGTGACCAGCCTCGTACACGGTATCCCGGCAACGGATGCCGCTATTCAAGCCGCCGAGGCCCTGTTCGGCCAGGGCGATCTGGCCGAACTCGACGGGGACACCCTTGAGGCGGCCCTGCGGGAACTGCCCCACACCACGACCATGCCGGCGGCGACTGTTCTGCAACTGTTGGTCGACACCGGTCTCACCGCCAGCATGGGTGAAGCCCGGCGCGCCGTGAAACAAGGCGGTGTCTACCTCAACAACGTGAAGGTGGCCAGCGAAGACGCCACCATCGAAGGCAACACCCTGCCCGGGGGAGTGGCGGTACTGCGCCGCGGCAAGAAAACCCTCGCCGGCGTCTTCGTTCAGTAACTGGCTTCGTGACGGATGCCCCGGCAAACTTCAGTCGCAAAACCCCGGTCTCGGGGTTGCGACACGCCCGGGGTGCGGGGTGCTTTGACGGCCCTCACGGATCACCGTAATGTAATCACACGTACCCCACAGGTGCGGAAAGCTGCTTAGCTTCCCGGCCTCAAGCGGGACCACGTCTTGGGTTGTGAACCGTTCGGTTCCGGCTTCAAGATATAGAGCTTTCACCAGCTGCTTCGATCGGCGGAAACGCGGATTTGACAGGTGTCTGGTGCAGGGCTAAATTAGACAAGTTGCCCCAGAGCGACAGCCCGTGAGGGCCTGAAGCTGGGTGCGTCCGATCCTTGAGAACTCAACAGCGTGCACAATGTCAAATGCCAAAAACCTCGGTTGTAGGGCTCGTTTCTAGCGAGTACCGCGACAGAGATTCCTTTGGAAATAATATTGAACAAGTCCTGACCTTCGGGTTAGGCAACTAAACAAAGCAAGTCAGTAATGATTTGTTCTGTCAGTTTCAAACTTGTGGTTTCTTGGCCTATTCCGGCTGGTTACTACACTAGATGGGCACCATGTTCGTATTTATGCGGGTGTGGGAGCTATTCAAACATTTACGGAGAGTTTGATCCTGGCTCAGGACGAACGCTGGCGGCGTGCTTAACACATGCAAGTCGAACGGTGAAGAGGAGCTTGCTCCTTGGATCAGTGGCGAACGGGTGAGTAACACGTGAGCA
>JBBQYN010000224.1:0-4611 GCA_038208655.1 Actinomycetales bacterium | reverse complement strand
GTGCTGCTGGCGGATCAGCCCACCGGCAACCTCGACGAAGACACCCGCGATACCGAGCCGTGAGTTTCAGCCCAAAATCAGCACGGAATCTGCCCGAAACTCACGGCTCGACGAGCTGCGCGAGGGCAGGTATCACCTCGGGTGGTGCGGCATACGTCTCTCCGGAAGCGGCGACCAGTCGGCCGCAACCGTCGAGCTTCACCGTTATGGCCTGGCCGCACGGGTCTGTGTCGAGGACGATGGTGATGGCCCCCTCGAGTATGACGCCCTCAAGCCCGGGGATCTCTTCGAGGCCGTCGTTCTGAGCAGGCTCGACGTCGCAGAAGCACACGGTGCTTAGCCCCTCCACCGGTGCTACAGGAACTTCGGGCTGCGCCGGAACCATACGGGCAGCGTCGTTCTGGTCGTCGATCCACGCTGACACAACGATTTCGGGCCTACGCTACGACGGCGTTTCTGGCGCGACGACGGCGACCCAGAATCAGCACGACCAGCACCGCCGACAGCACGACAATCGCCCTGATCAGCACAATGTGTCGCAGCGTGGGCCCGGATGAGATCCCGACCGGGGCCGCGGATCCGGCATCCGGAAAGGTGATGGCGGCCGACACGGAGCGTTCCAGCAGCCCACTGTGCAGGGTGAGCTGTGCGTTCCACGGCCCCGCCGGAATCTGTTCGTCGAGAACGATGGTGACGGTCTCGTCGTCGCCGACACCGACTGTCGTGCCAAGCACGGCGGGGAACGGGCCCGCGCTGAGCCCGCCGGGCCCTCCGGTCAGGGTCAGCTCGCCGAACATGTCCAGGGCTCGTCCGCCGGTGTTACGCACCTCCGCCAACACCGTCGGCTCTCCTGCGGTGGACCGCGTGGCGGTAAGCGAGTCCACGGTGAAGTCGGCCGCGGGAGCTCCGCCCGGCCCCACCGACAGGTACAGCCGAATACCCACACGATTGACGGCGGTCACGCCCGTTTCGGCGGTGGAGGTGATTTCGGCCCACACGGCGCCGTACTGTTCTCCGGGCGCCGCGTCGGACGGAACGGCAATGGTCACCGTGACAATTTGTTCACCGCCCGCGGCGAGAACGGGGTGTGGTTCACTGACCGACGTCCACGTCGACAGGTCGTTGGGGCTTCGACCATCCGTCCCCTGAAAGACTCCGTCCTGCACGGTCGCGGCGGCCGCATACAGATCGATCCCCGTCGGTTGATCCGTGCCGTTGGCCACCAACATGCGCCGTTCGATCACGGTACCGGGCTGCACATGGTCGACGATGTACAGAAGAGCTCGCGGGTCGTCGGCCGCTTCGGCGGGAATCTCCAGCAGACGGATGCCGATACTCCCGTCGGGCGTGCTGTCCACGGCAGCGTGCGCCGGCACGCTCGGCCCGATCGCCAGCATCAGCGCGCTGATGCTGGCGACGAGCACCGCGAGCACGGCGGGGCGTGCTGCCAGCGCGAGTGACGCGCGGGCGAAGCTCTCGTTAGAGAACAGAGTGCGTGACCGTCGCTGTGTAGAGGGCGTTGACGGCGCCGCCTGGAACGGCAACCGTGATGGTCGGCCACCAGGTGGCCGAATTGTTGCCGGTGATTTCCGTGGCCGTGACGGCGGGCGCCACACCCGTGAGGTTGCCCGGATTGTGGGTCGTGAGCGTCACCTCGCCGACCCGTTCCACCCTGCCGCCCGTGTAGCTCACGGCGGCGGCGGGGATGGCGGTGGCCGGGGTGACCTCGAACGGCGTGAACGCCGTGGAGATGACGCTCGCCGTCCAGCTACTGCCGGCGGCAGCCTTACGGGCGTCGGTGACGACGACTTGGCCGAGGCTTCCCGAGATGGTCGTGCCCGCCACGGTGTCAGACACCGTGCCCAGGTTTGCGGTGGCCGAGGGCACCGAGATGGCCAGCACCCCTCCCTCAACGGTAAGGGTCGCGGGGGTGCCGCCCGTTGTCGCGGCGGCAGCAGGGTACGCCACGGACATCGACAGGGCCACGGCAGCTGCGGCCGCGAGCAGGCCGCACATGCGTAGGGACGTGCGGGCTGAGGAGAGATGGATCATGGTGGGTCCTTCGTCGCGTCTGAGGTCATAGTCGAGGGTGCACGGCTGGCATGCAATGCCCGAGGTTATTACGCCCCGTCTCGGATCAGAAGGGATATTTTGGCCCCAGAAAAGGGCAGCGTCGCCCCCGTTTCTTGGGTGCAATCGGCGTCATACCCGCAAACGGGCGGCCCCCGTCGTCGGCAGGAACGGGCACGCCCGGCACGGGGTGGCACGCCGTCCGGCCGCGCGGGGCCACAATAGAAGGGTGCCCCACACCATGCTCGCCCTCTTCGATCTGGACGAGCCCCCGGTGACCCCGCAGATCACCCTGCCCGCGCCGCACACACTGCGCATCGTGGCCGATTCCACCGACCGGGTCGCCTGGTTGCGGGCACGCAGCCAGGGCATCACCGCAACGGATGTCGCCAAGCTCGCCACCCCCAAGTCGGTCCAGAACGCCGCGTTCGACAAGATCAACGGAACCGGTTTCAGCGGCAACACCTTCACCGACCACGGTCGCGCTCGGGAACCGGTGATCGCCGCCTGGGTGCTCGAAAACTACGGCATCGAGCCCAGCACGAATCTGTTCCACGCACACGAGCAGCCCCGCCACCTGGCCACTCCCGATGGTGTCGGTCCCGGCGGCGGCACCGGCGGCAGCGCCCCCGGCCAGCTCGAACTGGCGGAGATCAAGACCACGAGCAAGGCCTGGCGCAGCGTTCCCCGCAATTACCTGCGTCAGATCTGGTGGCAGCAGTACGTTCTCGGGGCCGACCGCACGCTCCTGGTCTGGGAGCAGCACGAGAACTTCGTACCGCTCGCCGGCGACCCTGAGTTCCGCTGGATCGAACGCGACGAAGACCAGATCGCGATTCTGGTGGGTTTCGCCAACGACCTGATCGACATTCTGAACCGGCAGCGCGACCGCTAGGCGCAGCATCCGTCACACCGAAGGCCCCGCTGCTGGGACAGACCGGCCGTTTCATGGGACAGACTGGGGGTCATGCTGACTTTCAGAGAGATGCCCACGACCATGCGTGCCCTCGTGATCGACCAGACCGGCGCCGCCGACGAGCTGCACCTGGCCTCGGTGCCGTCGCCACAACCGGTGTCGGATGAGCTGATCGTGCGAGTGATGGCCGCGGGTATCAACCCGATCGACGCGAAGACCCGGGCCGGCAAGGGAACCTCCGCCGCGATCAGCGCCTATCCCGCCGTGCTCGGCTACGACTTCAGCGGCGTCGTGGTGTCCGTGCCGTACGCCGCGTTCCCCCTGCAGCCCGGCGACGCCGTGTACGGCATGGCCCGGGTGCCGCGTACCTCGGGCAGCTACGCCGAGTACGTTCCCGTCACCAGCCTGAGCGTGGCCCGCAAACCCGCCCGCCTCAGCCACGTGGAAGCGGCCGCGGTTCCGCTCGCCGCGCTCACCGCGTGGGGCATGGTCGTGCAGGTCGCCGACGTCGGGCCCGGCCAGCGCGTGCTGATCCACGCCGGCAGCGGCGGCGTGGGCCACTTCGCGGTGCAGTTCGCGCACGCCAGGGGCGCGCATGTCACGGCCACCGGATCGGCCCGCAACCTGGACTTTCTGCGCGAACTCGGTGCGGACGAGGTCTTCGACTACACCGCCGGCCGCTTCGACGACGAGCTGTCAGGCTTTGACACAGTGATCGACCTGATCGGCAATGTGCACGACAACACCGGCTCCCGGTCGTTGACCGTGCTGCGCCCGGGCGGCCTGCTCGTGAATGCGCCAACCGGCAGCTGGCCCACCATGATGGATGACGCCGAGGCGGCCGGGGTGCGGGCCACCGGCTTCAAGGTGGCTCCCGACCGCTGCGAGCTTGAGAAGATCTCCGAGCTGCTCGACGCCGGCACCGTGCGCGTGCACGTGGACCGGGTCTTCGACCTCGCCGAAGGTCCCGCCGCGCACCGTCAGCTCGAAGAGGGCCACACCCGCGGCAAGATCGTGCTGCGCGTCAGCGACTAACAGCCCGGCGTGAGCGCCTGGCCGCGACCAGACCCGTGGTCACCATATACCCGCAGTAGGCGAACAGCAGGGCCGCGCCCACCGGCACCAGCCAGCCACGCGCGTCGCCGACCGCGGTGTTGACGAACCCGAGCAGGGGAAGGGAATACCAGACCCGGCCCTGAATCTGCTCGGCCAGAATCGGCGTGGGGTCGGCGGCGGTGTTGTTGTCGCCCTGGAACACGAAGCTGCGCTCCCCCATCGACAGCGTGCTGATCTCGATGATGCGGTGGGTGATCACGCCCGGCCGACCCGACTGCACCTGGTAGGTGGCCACGCAGCCGATGCGCAGATCGGCAGGGTCGACGGGGGCCACGCCCACGAGCGTCCCGGGCGGCAGCCCGGGCGCCATCGAGTTGGTGAGCACCGTGAGGGGAATGGCCCCGGCCAGTTTCGGCACCACCACGACCGCCGCGGTCAGGGCGAGCACCAGCAGCAGGGCCGCCGCGCTGCACGCCAACCCGAGGTAGTGCCAGAGGCTCCGTTCCGAAGCGGATGCAGCGGCGCCGACCGTCACCGACCACTCCCCCGGCGCAGCACGCCGGCGCCCA
>JBBQYN010000223.1:0-4656 GCA_038208655.1 Actinomycetales bacterium | reverse complement strand
GACCTGCTGCTGATGACCCGGCTCGACCACGGCGAACTCGACCCAGGCGGCTCCGACCCCGGTGGCTCCGAGGGGCAGCGGATGCCGGAGTCCGTCGACCTGGGCGACCTCGCCGGGCGGGTGGTTGCCGCTCAGCGTCAGCTGGCCCCGGAGCACGTCATCACCGTCGACGTGTCCGCCGACCCGGCGGCGGGCCAGATCATCGGCGATCCGGAGCGGCTCACGCAGATTGTCGCGAACCTGATCGAGAACGCCCGCCACGCCACCGGCCCCGGCGGCCGCATCACGGTGCTCGTGCGTGTCGATCGCGGCGGCGCTGCGGGCGACACGGTGCGGCTCTCAGTGCACGACGACGGCCCGGGCGTACCGGCGGCCGAACGGGAGCGCATCTTCGACCGCTTCGTGCGCCTCGACCCCGGCCGCACCAGCACCGGCTCCAGCAACCGCGGCGGCTCCGGGCTGGGCCTGCCGATCGCCCGTGCCCTGGCCCGCGCGCACGGCGGCACCCTGGTGTACGAGGCCGGGGCCGCGCCGGGCGCCACGTTCGTGCTCACGCTGCCGGCAGCATCCGTGCCGGTCGCCGGGCCCGTTACAGGGCCGGGTCCATCGAGTTGAGGTGGCAGGCGTCGTTCCACATTTGAATGACGTGGTTGTCGCGTTCCCAGCCGAGCGTTGACACGGTGGCGGTGCCCAGGCTGAGGTTCTTGCCGCCCTCGGCGGGCAGGCCCACCCAGCGGGCCGCGAGAATCCGCAGAAAATGCCCGTGAGCGAACACCGCGATGGGGCCGTCGGCCGCCTCGCTCAGGGCAATGATGCGGTCCGCCCGCAGGCCGACCTCCTCCACGCTTTCCCCGTTCCAGATCGGGTGCGTCCAGACCGACCAATTCGGGATCGTCAAACGGATGTCGTCGGTGCGCAGCCCCTCGTAGACCCCGTAGTCCCATTCCAGCACGTCGGCGCTCGCCTCGACGTGGTCGGCGTACCCGGCCCGTTCCATGGTCTCCCACGCCCGCACCAGAGGGCTCGCGATGACCCGGGCAAATTTCTCGCCGTTCAGCATCTCGCCGAGCGCATCGGCCTGCTGCCGGCCGAGGTCCGTGAGGGGAATGTCGGTCAGTCCGGTGTGTTTGCCGGAGATGCTCCACTCGGTCTGGCCGTGCCGAATCAAAGCGATGGTGTTCTCGGCCATGGTGTCCTCTGCTCGCGACTCACCAGCGGGCGGGTCGGACCAAGTTTACCAACCCCGACTCGGGGGCTGATCGGGAACCGTGAGGCCCCGCACAGCGAAGCGGTCGTAGAGTGAAGATCCACCCACCATCACGCGATGAATCTAAAGACAGGTGTCATGAGGGTCATTAGTTACAACCTGCGTAAGAACCGTGCGGTCGGCGAACTGCTCGCCCTGTGCGAACGGTACGACCCCGACGTTCTCTGCCTGCAGGAAGCCGACACCCTGGAGCTGCCCGCCGAAATCGGGCTGCTGCACCTGGCCGACTCCACGCTGCGCAACCGGTGAGGCCTGGCCATCTACTACCGCCGGGACCGGTTCGAGGCCGTGACCACGAAGGCGTTCGCGCTGAAGAAGTCGCTGCACGACCGGGTGCTCGCGCCCGCCCACGAACGCCTGATCGGCACCCGGCTGCACGACCGCGTCGCCGAACGCGAACTCGTGGTCGCGTCTTTTCACGCCGCCCCGCTGACGGCGCTCAACTCCCTGCGCCGCAACCAGATCCGTTCCGCGCACGCGGAACTGCACGAGCTGGGCCCCGGCCTGCCCACCCTGATGGTGGGGGACTACAACTACCCGATGTTCCGCAGCAACCTCGGCAACAAGGTCACCGAATCCGGTTACGACCTCACGTTCAGCGACACCCAGACCTACACCCGGTACAAGTTCTACCGCGGCCACTTCGACCTGGCCACCTCGGTGGGGCTGCGCATCGACAACGTCGAAACGCTGCCGATGGGGCTCTCGGACCACATGCCGATCCTGGTCACCAGTACCTACAGCGACGAACCGGCCCCCACGTTCCCTGACGGCATCACGCCGGGCAGTGCCGGCCCGGTGCGCACCGAGGCGGACGGCGAGTTCACGATCTGACACCGCCCGCTCAGAATGCCCAAACCGGTTGGCGACGGGGCGCAAATCAACGTAACGTTGACAGGCAGTAGCGCGCCGGAGATCTCGGCGGCCACGCTGCTCGCAGAAAAAAGGGTTGTGACTTGGACGACGAGTGTATCCACGGGCTAGACGGCGAGCAGTGTGCACTGTGTTTCCCCAAAGCTGTTGTTGAACCCGCCCCCGTGGTGAAGGCCCCGCGGGCCAGCCGGGCCAAGGTCTCCTCCCTGCGCGAACCGCGCAGCACCCTCAGCGCCCCGCGCGCCAAGGCCGCCCCGGCCGTGAGTGTGCCCCGCACGACCGCCGCCGCCCGATCCACGACCGCGCGCATCGCCGCCGACAACGTGGCCGAGCAGCGCATCTACCACGTCACCCACATTCGTAACCTCGCCGCAATCCTCGCCTCCGGCGCCCTGCTGGCCGACGCTCACGACGACCTCGCCCCGCGACCCACAGTCGATATCTCCGCCGCCGCCACCCGTGAGGCCCGCCGGAACACACTCGTCGACGGCGAGGGCAGCGCCAGCGTCGCCGGCTACGTGCCGTTCTTCCTCTCACCCAACGCCACCTTCTGGAACAACCTGCGCTCCGGCATCGACGATCCGCGCCTGCAGCTGGACGCCCTCGGCTCCGCCGCCGGCGACTTCGTGATCTTCGTGACAACGGTCGGGACCCTGCTCACGGCGCGCGCCGCCGCGGAGGACCCGCTGCCGGCATCCGTCACCCTGACCGACGGCGACGCCGCCGCGGCCCGCACCCGGTTCGCGGCGACCCCCGAAGCGGCCGACCGGCAGCTGCGGCTGTTGCGTGCCAACCCCGACGCCGAGGTGCTGCAGAACGCCGAACTTCTCGTCGCCGACACGGTGCCGCTGGACCAGATCACCCTGGTGGGTGTCAGCAACGACCGGGTGCGCGACGCCGTCAAGGCCATCTTTCAGGGCTCTACGTTCCGCCCGCGCGTCGTGGTCTACCCGCCCTGGTTCCTCGCCGGCGAAGACACCCTCTAACCCCTTCTCCTTCTCCGCGAGACGACACGTTTCGCCCCTAAACCCGCCGGTTTAAGGGCGAAACGTGTCGTCTCGCGGGAGTGTGGGGTCAGACCCCGCCCAGGGGGACTGGGGTGCCCGCGGGCAGCTCGACCCTGATGACATCGTGCGGCTGCACCGTGCCGCTGGTCAGGACGATGCCCATGATGCCGGCGCGGCGCTCGACCCGGCCCTCGGCATCCGTGCCGATCAGGGCCTTCATGAGCCCCGGCCGAAACGTGTTGATCAGCGAGCACGGGCTGCGCAGGCCGGTCACCTGCACCACCGCGGTGGCGCCCAGGTGCAGCAGCGTTCCCTGCGGCAGGGCGCGCAGCAGCATGCCCCGGGTCGTGACGTTCTCGCCCAGCTGGCCCGGCCCGACCGGCGCGAACCCTGCCGGCAGCTGCTCAAACAGCTCCGCAGGCAACAGGTGCACCTGGGTGAGGTTGGCCCGGCCGGGGTCTTTCTTGAGCAGATAGCGGTGCTGCGTCGTGGCGCCGGCGTGCGCGTCACCCTCCACCCCGAACCCTGCCCGCAAGCGGATGCTGCCGACCGCCGGTTTGCTGAACCCGTGCCGCTCGCTGCGGCTGACCGACACGACGGTGCCCGTGAGCGTGCCCGGGGCGTTCGGCTGCACGTTCGGCTGCACGCTCTGCTGCGCGCGTGGCTGCGGGGACGGATGCGTCGTCATGCCCTGAGTCTGACACGCGGCGGCGACCTCGGGTCGGCGGTTCCTCCGAGTTCGCGCGGAATCCGGGCGCAGATGCCGGGTGCGCGCTACGATCGCGGCGTTCGCCGGCCTGCCGTCCCGCAGACCCGAAACTGCGGCACCGCCCGCAGTATCGGCTTCACGCAGACCTCACCCTCAAGACAGGAGACACCATGGCACGAGTCATCGAAACCATCGACGTCAACGTTCCCATCGACGTGGCCTACAACCAGTGGACACAGTTTGAATCCTTCCCACACTTTCTGGACTTCGTCGAGAACGTCACGCAGATCGACGACACCCACACGCACTGGAAGGTCAAGATCGGGGCAGTGCAGCGGGAGTTCGACGCCGTGATCAGCGAGCAGCACCCCGACGAGCGTGTCGCGTGGACCAGCACCACCGGTGACCTCGACCATGCCGGCGTGATCACCTTCCATCGCCTCGACACCGACGAAACCCGCGTCACCGTGCAGCTGGATTGGTCCACGCAGGGCCTGACCGAGAAGCTCGGCGCCGTCTTCGGCGTCGACGACCACGTGATCAAGAAAGACCTCAAGCAATTCAAGACCTTCGTGGAAAACCCGCTGAACCGTGACGGCGGCTGGCGCGGCGACGTCACGCACTGATCTCGCCGCAGCACCCGTACCGCGGGGCGGCCAGCCCGCCCCGCGGCCCACCGTTCTACACCGAAAGGACACCATGCACGCCTCCGAATCGCTCCGTGCCAACCTGCAATCGATCCTCGTCGACCTGATCGACCTGCACCTGCAGGGCAAGCAGGCACACTGGAACATTGTGGG
>JBBQYN010000222.1:0-4687 GCA_038208655.1 Actinomycetales bacterium | reverse complement strand
AATCACGTCGGCAGGGAGCGCGATCCCAGAGTTCGGTTCGCCTTCGGTCTCCGGGGTGATCGCCCCGGTGGCGGTGGCGACGAGGGTGCGTTCGGCCAGGCGGAACAGCTCGACGTTGGCGCGGCGGGCGACCGTGCGCAGCCCGTTCACGATGTAGCGCGCCGAGTCCAGGCCCAGCTCCCCGGAGCGCAAGCCGTCGGCGACGGCGGGGACGAACGGGTCGATGACCTGACACAGCTCCTGCCGGTCATTGGTCTGCGCACCCAGACTCATCCGCCGCCGGGCCTCCGCCAACGACCCCACGGTGACGGCCGTGATCCCGTCGACCGAGCCGGTGCAGCCCACCGTGCCGGCAAGGCTCTCATCGCCCCCGCGTTCGGCACGCTGGCCGACATCCGTTGTGGACGCCACCCGGCCGGCATCGACGGCGCGACCGGCTTTCTCCAAGATCATCATGGTGTCGATGGCGTCGGCGTCATCGAGCAGGGGGATGTTCACCGCGTGCACGGCCTCCGTGAGGTACTCGGCTGCGTCGCGGAGCCGGTCTACCGGGGTGAGGTCGGGGACTCGGGTGCCCGACGGGAGTGTCTGTGACATACCCAAATTTTAGCGAAAAGACGAGATTATCTCGGGAGAGATAAGCAATCTGTGAAGAACTGCCTCGACGGTGCGGCCTGTGCAAAAAAGCAGGGCCCGTCCGAAGACGGGCCCTGCTTTATGCGTTACTCGTGAATTAGATCGCGTTCACGTCGAGCTGGATGCCCGGGCCGAACGTCGTGGAGACGACGCCCTTGGTGATGTAACGGCCCTTGGACGAGCTCGGCTTGAGGCGAACGACCTCTTCGAGAGCCGCGGAGATGTTCTCGTTGAGCTGCTCGGCCGAGAACGATGCCTTGCCCACGACGAAGTGCACGTTGGAGTGCTTGTCGACGCGGAAGGCGATCTTTCCGCCCTTGATGTCGGAGACGGCGCGGGCCACGTCGGGCGTCACGGTTCCGGTCTTCGGGTTGGGCATGAGGCCACGCGGGCCGAGGACCTTTCCGAGGCGTCCGACCTTACCCATGAGCTCAGGCGTGGAGACGGCGGAATCGAAGTTGGTGTAACCAGCGGCCACCTTCTCGATGAGCTCGTCGCCACCGACCTCGTCGGCGCCGGCAGCGATGGCTGCTTCGGCGGCCGGGCCGGTTGCGAAGACGATGACGCGGGCGGTGCGTCCGGTCCCGTGAGGAAGAATCACGGTGCCGCGAACCATCTGGTCGGCCTTGCGGGGGTCCACGCCGAGACGCAGGGCGACCTCAACGGTGGAGTTGAACTTGGCCGAACCGGTTTCCTTGGCGAGCGCGACCGCTGCGGAGGGGGTGTAGAACGTGTCTTCGCCGATTTTCTCGGCAGAGGCGCGGTAAGCCTTTGACTTTGTTGCCATGGTGAATCTCCTGTACTGGGAATGTGGTTTTCGTGAACCTGGCAGGCTCTTCCACGAACTGCTGGGTGGCTGAGGTGTTCCTCAGCCGAGGTGGATCGAGACTAAGCCTCGACCGTGACGCCCATGGAGCGGGCGGTTCCTGCGATGATCTTGCTGGCGGCGTCGAGGTCGTTCGCGTTGAGGTCGGCCATCTTGATTTCGGCGATCTCGCGAACCTGAGCCTGGCTGAGCTTGGCAACCTTGACGGTGTGCGGCGTTCCGCTGCCCTTGGCAACTCCGGCGGCCTTCTTGATCAGTTCCGCGGCCGGCGGGGTCTTCAGGATGAACGTGAAGGAGCGGTCATCGTAAACGGTGATTTCCACCGGGATGACGTTTCCGCGCTGGGCTTCCGTCGCAGCGTTGTACGCCTTGCAGAATTCCATGATGTTGACGCCGTGCTGACCCAGCGCCGGACCAATGGGCGGGGCGGGGTTGGCGGCGCCGGCCTTGATCTGAAGCTTGATCAGACCGGTAACCTTCTTCTTCGGTGCCATTGTTCTTCCTTACTTTGTGATGTTCGAGCGGCAAGCCGCTCTCCCGGTGGCCCGGACGGGCCCCGGTGATTGTGAAAACCGGTGAAAACGGATGCCCCGAGCGGGGCATCCGTCGTCTGCGGCTAGAGCTTGGTGACCTGGTCGAAGCTGAGCTCGACCGGGGTTTCGCGTTCGAAGAGGGATACGAGCACGATGAGCTTGCCGCTCTCGGGCTTGATCTCGTTGATCGAACCGGGCAGGCCCGCGAAGGAGCCTTCCTTGATGGTGATGGTCTCACCGATTTCGAAGTCGACCTCGGCGGGGATGACGCGCTGGGCGCTCTTGCCGGGTGCTCCGCCGGACTTGCCGACCGGGGCTTCCTCGATCTCGACGAGGCCCTTGAGCATGCCGAAGGACTCTTCGAAGCGCAGCGGGGTGGGGTTGTGGGCGTTTCCCACAAAGCCCGTGACGCCGGGGGTGTGGCGGACGACCGACCAGCTGTCTTCGTTGAGGTCCATGCGCACGAGCACGTATCCGGGGATGCGCACTCGGGTGACCATCTTGCGCTGGCCGTTCTTGATCTCGACCACGTCTTCCATGGGAACTTCCACCTGGTAGATGAAATCTTCCATGCCGAGCGACTGCTTGCGGTTTTCGATGTTCGACTTCACGCGGCGTTCGAAACCGGCGTAGGAGTGAATGACGAACCACTTGCCCGGCAGCATGCGCAGTTCCTTGCGGAACGCGTCGTACGGATCAACGACGGTATCGTCGGCGGCGTCAGCCTCTACCACGGCGTCTTCGGCGGCGACGAGCTCTTCTTCGTCTTCGACGGCCTCGACGGAGGCGTTGGCCTCGTCGGCGGAATCGATGTCGAGGGCGTCGTCGACGATGGCATCGGCTGTGGGATCGGTGGACTCGGCGAGAGCGTCGAGGGCGGCGTCGAGGTTGACCTCGACTCCAGCGTTCTCGTCGACGACGTGCAGGGCGACTTCTTCAGCGGCCTCTACGGAGTCTTCGGCGGATGCGAGGGTGTTGCCCTCCTGGGCCTCGTCCTCTTCGGAGGACTGCTCGGCAGCGGTCGCCCAGTCGACATCGTCGTGCTTCGTCTCAGTCACTAAATTCAATCCTTCTCTATTGCCATTTGCGGGAAAACCATGAGGGGCAGGAGCTGCAGGGCAGACGCTGCCAGAACCGCGAGGAGCGGTCGCACGGTTAGACGCCCGGCGTTCCGAACACATACGTCACGACGAGGGCGAACACCCAGTCGTAGGCGGAGACGATGGCCATCATGATGATCACGAAGACCAGCACGACGCCCGTGTAGCTCAGAAGTTCTTTGCGGGTCGGGGTGACAACCTTTTTCAGTTCCGCTATGACCTGCTTGATGAACAAGGAGAGTCGAGCGAACGGACCACGTTTGGTTTCGCGGGCAATTTTCGCGTTCGCGACAATTTCCTCGCCGGGTTCGTCGACAACTTTTCGGGCCACCTGTTACACCTTTCGTGGGCCGATGGAATTACCACCGACTTGCAGGGCGGACAGGACTCGAACCTGCAACCTGCGGTTTTGGAGACCGCTGCTCTACCAATTGAGCCACCACCCTATGGAGAGAAATCTATCGCACTCTCCCGAACCCCCTCGCTTAACATCAACGAAAAGGGCGCAAAAAAGCTTGGCAGACTTCAACTACCTTCACCCAGTCTAGGTTATGCGAGCGGCGCGTGTAAAGCCGAGCCCACGACGGCCGCAAAGTCGTCGCCACGGAGCGCCGCCCGTAGGCATCCGTGGCCCCGCACCTTATGCTCGAAGCGTGGCACACGAACTCAAACGGATTTCTACCCGGATCGGCTCCATTGCAGAGTCGGCGACGCTCAAAGTCGACGGCAAGGCCAAGGCGCTGCAGGCGTCGGGCAAGCCCGTGATTAGTTTCGCGGCCGGGGAGCCGGACTTTCTCACTCCGGCGCATGTCGTGGAAGCGGCATCCGCTGCGGTGCTCGACCCGAAGAACTACCGTTACACCCCCGCCGCCGGCCTGCCCGCGCTGCGCGAGGCGGTCGCCGCGAAGACCCTGCGGGACAGCGGCTGGGCCGTGGGCGCGAACCAGGTGGTGATCACCAACGGTGGCAAGCAGGCCGTCTACCAGGCCTTCCAGACCTTGCTCGACCCGGGCGATGAGGTCATCGTGCCCACGCCGTACTGGACCACGTACCCCGAAGCCATCCGTCTGGCCGACGGCGTGCCCGTGACCGTGTTCGCCGGCAGTGACCAGGACTACCTGGTCACTGTGGAGCAGCTCGAGGCCGCCCGCACGCCGCGCACCAAGGTGCTGTTGTTCGTCTCCCCCTCCAACCCGACCGGCGCCGTCTACTCCCCCGAGCAGACCCGTGCGATCGGCCTCTGGGCCGAGGAACACGGTCTCTGGGTGATCTCCGACGAGATCTACCAGAACCTCACCTACCCGGCGGCGGGCTCGGGTCAGACCCCAGGCGCCCTCTCGATCGTCGAGGTCGTTCCGGCACTGGCCGACCGCACCATTCTGGTCAACGGTGTCGCGAAAACCTATGCCATGACCGGATGGCGCGTGGGCTGGATGGTCGGTCCGGCCGACGCCATGAAGGCGGCCGCGAACCTGCAGTCGCACCTGTCCTCCAACGTGTCCAACATCTCCCAGCACGCCGCCATCGCGGCCCTGAACGGTCCGCAGGACGCCGCCGAAGAGATGCGGCTGGCCTTCGACCGGCGCCGCGGC
>JBBQYN010000221.1:0-4720 GCA_038208655.1 Actinomycetales bacterium | reverse complement strand
CAGCCAGGCAGTGCCGAGCCACCATCCCGTATTCTTCACGCATCACCCACCCCGAGACGGGAGCCGTCATGAGTAAACCATCCGAGGCATCCGCTGCCGGCCTCGCCGGTGCCGTGCAGAGCCGCCGCGAGCGCATTCTCGCCCGGCTCGAGGCGGCCGGCCGGGTCGACGTGGGGGAGCTCTCCAGCATCCTCGGCGTGGTCGAGGAGACCATTCGCCGGGACCTGCGCGCCCTCGAAGACGACGGCCAGCTGCGCCGCGCCCACGGCGGTGCGCTGCGGGTCGCTGATCCGGTCACCGACCACACCCGCATCACCGTACCCGAGCCGGCCGCACACCCGATCGCCACACTCGCCGCGGGGCTGCTTCCCGAACGCGGCGTGATCTTTCTCGACGCCGGCAGTATCCCCGAAGCCCTCGCCACGCTCGTGCCCGACACGGCCGCGCTGCAGGTGGTGACCACCTCGATTCCGGTGGCCCTGGTGGCCAGCAGGCAGGGTGACCTCGAGGTCTACAACCTCGGCGGCACCGTCGACCCCGCCGACGACTCCCAGTCGGGGCAGTGGGCCCGGGAATCCCTCGAACACATCCGCATCGACGTGGCTTTTCTCACCGCCACCGGCATCTCGCCCGACGGGCACCTCCTCGCCGCCACCCCCAAGGCCGCCATCGTGAAGACGGCGGCCATCAAAACCGCCGAGCGGGTGGTGCTGATCGCCGACGCCGAGCACCTGCAGAACGTGGGCCTGGTGAAATTCGCCCGGCTGAGTGACCTCGACCACCTCGTGGTGGGCGCCGACACCAGCGCCGCGGTGCTGGCGCTGGCCGCCGAAGCGGGGGTGCCGGTGCTCATCGCGCCGAGCGGCCCCGCCTCTGGCCCCGCTGCCGTGTCGTCGGCCGCCGACCCGGCCGCCGTGTCGTCCGCCGCCGACCCGACGGATGCTCCGGGGAAGCCCGCATGACCGGCTACCCCGTGCGCGGGCTGCTCTTCGACTGCGACGGCGTGCTGGTGGACTCCGACGACGCCGCCGCCGAGGCCTGGAACAGTTGGGCCTTGACCTGGGCCCCTGGCTTCGACTTTCACCGCGACATCGTGCACGGCCGCCCCGCCCGGGAGACGATCGCCGAACTCGTTCCGGCCGCCGACGTAGCCCGCGCCGACCATGCGCTGCTGCTGCGCGAGGTGGAGACTGCGCCGCTGACCCGGGACCTGCCCGGCGCCTTCGACCTGCTCACCACCCTGCCGACCGCGGCCTTCACCATTGTGACCTCCGCGGCAGCCCCGGTCGCTGCGGCCCGGCTCGCCGCCGCCGGCCTGCCGATGCCCGCGAGCATTGTGACCTTCGACCAGGTGCAGCGCGGCAAGCCCGCGCCCGACCCGTACCGGCTCGGCGCCCAGCGTCTCGGCCTGCCGCCGGAGCACATCGTGGTCTTCGAAGATGCCGAAGCCGGCATCATCTCCGCCCGTGCCGCCGGCATCGGCCTGCTCGTGGGGATCGGGCCGCGCGGCAGGCAGACCAGCGCGCACGTGGCGCTGAACGATCTGCGCGGCATCCGCTTCGACGGCGCGTTGCTCGAGCTCGATGCCGAGCGAGCAACACCCCCACTTGTATCAACACTTCGATCACCACCCCCGCACGAGAACGAATTGAGGACAGCACAATGAGCGAGAACACCGTCACCACCGCCCCGCACACGGGCAACCCGGCAGAGACGCCGATGGTCGCGCTCAGTAACGTCACGCTCGGCAGCCTCGCCGCCGACGTGCAGGTTCCCGGTTACGATCGCACCGGCCTCACCGCCGGCATCATGCACTTCGGTGTGGGCGGATTCCACCGCGCCCACCAGGCCCTCATGATCGACGACCTGCTCGGCCAGGGCCTGGCCCGCGACTTCGCCATCTGCGGCGTGGGCGTGATGCCCTTCGACGTGCGCATGCGCGACGCCCTCCTCGAGCAGGACGGCCTTTACACCCTCGTCGTCAAGCACCCCGACGGCCGCCTCGAGGCCCGCGTGATCGGATCGATCATCGACTACATGTACGCGCCCGACGACGTGGAGGCCGTCATCGAACGCCTCGCCAGCCCCGAGGTGCGTATCGTGTCGCTTACCGTCACCGAGGGGGGCTACAACATCCATCCCGTCACCGGCGAATTCGACCTGACCAGCCCGCAGGTCGCCGCCGACCTCGCCGCCGGCGCCGTTCCCGCGACCGTGTTCGGCATCATCGTGGAAGCTCTGCGTCGCCGCCGCGACCGCGAGATCGTGCCGTTCACCGTGATGAGCTGCGATAATCTGCAAGACAACGGCCGGGTCGCCCGGCGTTCCTTCGTGTCCTTTGCCACCGCCAAAGACGCCGCCCTCGGCGCCTGGATCGATGCCTTCGTGAGCTTTCCGAACTCCATGGTGGACCGCATCACCCCGGTCACCACCGACGATGACCGCGCCCTGATCGCCGAGACCTTCGGCGTGAGCGACCAGTGGCCCGTGGTCTGCGAGCCCTTCCTGCAGTGGGTGCTCGAAGACGCCTTCACCGACGGACGCCCGCCGTACGAGAAGTCCGCCGCGCAGCTCGTGACGGATGTCGAACCCTACGAACTCATGAAGCTGCGGCTGCTCAATGCCAGCCACCAGGGCCTGTGCTACTTCGCGCATCTGATGGGTTACCGCCTCGTGCACGATGCCGCCGCCGACCCGCTGATCGCGACCTTCCTGCGCCGGTACATGGACGAGGAGGGCACCCCCACCCTCAAGCCGGTTCCCGGCATCGACCTCGAGGATTACAAGAGCCAGCTCATCGAACGCTTCTCCAACCCCGGTGTGCGCGACACCGTGGCCCGGCTCTGCGCCGAATCCAGTGACCGTATTCCGAAATGGTTGCTGCCGGTGGTGCGGCTGAACTCGGCGTCGGGCGAGCCGGTGCTGTTCTCCGCCGCGATCGTGGCCAGCTGGGCCCGGTACGCCGAGGGCACCGACGAGCAGGGCGAGCCGATCGACGTGGTCGACCGCATCAAGGACCGTGTCATGGTCGGGGCTGCCGGGTACGCCGACGACCCGCACTCTTTCCTGCGCGACCGCGACCTGTTCGGCGACCTCATCGACGACGCTCGTTTCGTGGCCGCCTACGACGAGGTGCTCGGCTCGCTGCACCGGGTCGGCGCGAAAGCCACCCTGGCGGCCCTCCTCGCGTAGCGCCGCCGGTCTCGTCACGATCGGCACGGCTAGGCTGAACGAATTCGAAGGGGAGTATCGATGGCAGTGAATCGTCGTATTGTGGCCGGAGTCGACTCGTCGACCCAGAGCTGCAAGGTTGTGACCGTGGACGCCGACTCCGGCGAGCTGCTGCGCCTGACCAGCGCGCCGCATCCGGACGGCACCAGCGTGGACCCGCAACACTGGTGGGACGCCTTCGTGGCCGCCGGGGGGACCGACCTCGACGGGGTGCAGGCCCTCGGCGTGAGCGCTCAGCAGCACGGCATGGTCGCCCTCGACGGGTACGGCCTGCCCGTGCACAACGCACTGCTGTGGAACGATGTGCGCAGCGCCCCGCAGGCCGCCGCACTCGTGGAACAGTACGGCGCCCAGATGTGGGCCGACGAGGTCGGCGTGGTGCCGGTAGCGTCGTTCACCATCACCAAGCTGGCCTGGCTGGCCCAAAACCGACCCGAGCTGGCCAGCAAGGTCGAGCAGGTGATGCTGCCGCACGACTGGCTGACCTGGAACATTCTGGGCCGCCCCGACGAGGCCGTCACCGACCGCAGCGACGCCTCCGGCACCGGATACTTTTCGGCGCACACCAACCAATACCGGCCCGACCTGGTGCGGGCCGCGCTCGGCCGGGATGCCCGGCTGCCCCGGGTGCTGGCGCCCAACGAGCGCGCCGGGCTGACCCCGGAGGGCGTCATCGTGTCCGCCGGCGCCGGCGACAACGCCTCGGCCGCGCTGGGCCTCGGCATCGGCGAGGGCGACGTGGTGGTCTCCATCGGTACCAGCGGCACCGTCTTCGCCAGCACCGCAGCGCGCATCAGCGACGCCTCCGGGGCCGTGGCCGGCTTCGCCGACGCGGCCGGCGGCCAACTGCCCTTGCTCGCAACCATCAACGGCGCCCGCACGCTCGTGGCGACCGCGCACATGCTCGGCGTGAACATCGAACGCTTCGGGGAGCTGGCCCTCGCGGCCCCCGTCGACGCCGACGGACTGCTGCTGCTGCCCTACCTCGACGGGGAGCGCACCCCCAACCTGCCCGAGGCGACCGGCACCCTCACCGGCATGCGCCGGGCGACCATGACCCCGGAACACCTGGCGCAGGCATCCGTTCTGGGATTGGTCTGCAGCCTCGCCGACGCGCTCGACGCGTTGCGCGGCCAGGGCGTGAGCGTGCAGCGGGTCATTCTGATCGGCGGCGGCTCCCAGTCGACGGCGGTGCAGAAGATCGCGGCCGACGTCTTCGGAGTGCCGGTGGTACTGCCCAAACCCGGCGAGTATGTGGCGCTTGGCGCCGCGCGGCAGGCCGCCTGGGCACTGGATTCCACCGCTGACTTTCCCAGCTGGCCACTCGAAATCTCTCAGGAGTTCGAGCCGTCCGCCCAGCGGGCCTGGGCCGTGGACGTGCGCGCCCGCTACGCCGCGAGCCGGCACACCCTCTACGGAATCTGATGGGGCCACACCCCCGCGAGACGACGTGAATTGCCCCTGAAACCCCTTAAAAAGGGCAATTCAC
>JBBQYN010000220.1:0-4772 GCA_038208655.1 Actinomycetales bacterium | reverse complement strand
TTGACGACTAAATCTAGTCAGCAAACCAATATCGTTTCCCAAAGGCGGGAACCGAAAGGACGAAGACGTGCCTCGAAATCTTCACCGCGCCCGACGAATGCTGGCCGCAACTCTCAGCGTCGTCGTGCTGGGATCGGCCCTCGCCGGCTGCGCGGCCGCCGATGCCCCCGAAACCATCAGCTTCCACCTCAGCAAGCCCGAGGCCATTCCCTACTTCCGCGCCCTGATCCAGGAGTACAACGCCTCCCAGACTCAGGTCGAGGTCGTACTCGATTCCTCGTCCAACCTGCAGGCCGGTTTTCTGCGCGGCAACCCGCCCGACCTCGGCCTGCTCAACTACAACATGGAGATGGCGCGATTCATGGAGCGTGGCGCACTGAGCGACCTGTCGGACATGCCCGAGGCGGATCGCATCCTGCCCGAGGTGCAGGAGCTCGTCGACCAGTACGCCAGCTACCCGGGCCGAACCAGCGTGCTGCCGTATTCGGTGATGGCGGCATCCGTCATCTACAACAAACAGATCTTCCAGGAACAGGGCCTCGACGTGCCGCGCACCTATGCCGAGCTCCTGGCCGTCTCAGACCGGCTCAGGGACGCCGGGATCACTCCGTTCTATGGCACCTTCAAGGACCCGTGGACCGTCGCGCAGGGCTGGTTCGACTACACCGTGGGCGGCGAGGTCGACGTGGCCGGTTTCTACGACGAGATGCACAACCTCGGAACCGCGGTCGGCCCGGATTCCGCCGTGTCCTTCGAGAAGACCTTTGCGGAACCGGTTGAGCGGATGCAGCTGATTATCGACGAGTACGTCAATCTCGATGCGGCCAGCAAGGGCTACGGCGATGGCAACCTGGCCTTTGCGCAGGGCGACGCAGCCATGTACATGCAGGGCCCGTGGGCCTTCGGCGAGATCTCCAAGACTTCACCGGACCTCGAGCTGGGAACCTTTCCGCTTCCCATGACCGACGATCCCGACGACCTCCGGGTGCGGGTGAACATCGACCTGGCCGCCTGGATTCCCGAGGCCTCCCCCCATCAGGATGCGGCTCGGGAATTCCTGACCTTCCTGTTCCAACAGCCCGTGATGGACGAATACAACGCCGCGCAACTGGGCTATGGCACGACAACGGATGCGGCGCCGGTCACGGACCCCCGCATCCTCGGCATGAAGCCCTTCTACGACGAGGCCATGTTCTACCAAGGGGCGTCGAAGGCGATTCCATTGACGATCCCGACCGAAAACTACACGCAGGGCATCGCACTGGGCAGCGGGGTTCAGAGCACGCTGCGGATCCTGGACGCGGATTGGGCGCGCCTTGCGCTGCGTCAATAACGCGCTCCCGCGCGCCCGCGCCCTGCCAGCCTGTGCCCTGCCCGACCGCGACCTTCTCGATCAAAACCGTACCGACCCCCGAAGGAGCCGAGCATGACCACCACAACGGCGGCGCCGCCCACCCCGGCAACCCACACGAACCCGCCCCGATCGGATCAGCCTCGACCACGACGCAGAGTGGAGAGGATCTACTACCTCTTCCTGGTTCCCAGCCTGATTCTGTTCACACTGGCCATCGCACTTCCCGCGGTCATCGGTATTTTCTTCAGCTTCACCAACTCGATCGGTTTCGGCGACTGGCAGTTCGTGGGACTGATCAACTATGTGGCCATGTTCTCGGATCCGGCCATTTTGCGAAGTTACCTGTTCACGTTCGGCTTCGCCACGGTGACCGTGATTCTGGTCAACGCGATCGCGCTGCTGCTCGCGGTGGGACTCACCTCGCAGGTGAAGATGAAGACCGGCCTGCGCACCATCTTCGTGATCCCCATGGTGGTCTCGGGCATCATCATCGCCTACGTGTTCAACTTCCTGTTCTCCAATTCACTCCCCGCGCTGGGACAGAGCTGGGGCATCGCCGGGCTGAGCGAGAGCATTCTCGCCAACCCCGACCTCGCCTGGATCGGTATCGTGATCGTGACCGCCTGGCAGGCCATTCCGGCCACGCTGCTCATCTACATCGCCGGGCTGTTGTCGATTCCCGGTGACGTCTATGAAGCCGCCGAACTCGACGGTGCCGGCAAGGCCCAGCAACTGCTGCGCATCACCCTGCCGCTGGTGGCGGGGTACATCGTGATCAACGTGATCCTCGGTTTCAAAAACTTCCTCAACGCTTACGACATCATCGTCGGCCTCACCAACGGCGGCCCCGGCACCTCCACGCTCAGTATTCCGATGACCATCGTCACCGGTTTCACGGGCGGGGACTACGCGTACCAAATGGCCAACGCCACGATGTTCTTTGTCATCGTGGTGGCGATCTCGCTGCTGCAACTGCGTCTCTCCCGTGGAAGGAATGCCCTCTGATGAGTGCCCCCATCGCCCTCGCTCCCGCAGACATCCCCACCTCGGAGGGTCCCTCGGCCGGGCCCCGACAGCCCACCTCCCGCTCCGGCGGGCACCGCGAAAAGTCCCGGTGGTCACTCACGATCGTGCTGCTGCTGTGCGCGGCGACCGTGCTGGTTCCGCTGTACGTGACCGTCTCGATGGCCTTCAAGACACAGGCGCAGGCCGTCGATGGCAACGCGTTCTCGTTGCCGGCCCCCTTCAGCGTGGACGGGTTCGTCACCGCCTGGAGCCTGACCGACTTTCCCACGGCCTTCACCGTCTCGGTGCTGGTCAGCGCGGTGACAGTCGCCGGCACGATTTTACTCGGCGCCCTGGCGTCGTTTGCCATCTCCCGCAACTGGGACCGCAAACTGTTTCGGTACTCCTTTTACTACCTGCTCGCGGCCATGTTCATCCCCTTCCCCGTGGTGGCGCTGCCCCAGATTCAGCTGACCGGTCTGGTGGGGCTGGACAACCCGGCGGGCGTCGCGATCTTGCACGTCATGTTCCAGCTGGGTTTCAGTATTCTGCTGTTCACGGCGTTCCTGCGTTCGATCCCGGCCGAACTGGAGGAGAGCGCCCGCATCGACGGCGCCACGACCTGGCAGACCTTCTGGCAGTTGATTTTTCCGCTGCTCGCCCCGATGAGCGCGACCGTGGGCATCTTCGCCTTCCTGGCCTCGTGGAACGACTTCATGATGCCCTCCCTGATCACGTCGAATCCGGCCCTGCAGACTCTTCCCGTGGTGCAGAGCATCTTCCAGACCCAATTCAGCAACAACTACAACGTGTCCTTCGCCTCGTACCTGATGGCCATGGCGCCGGCCATCATCGTGTACCGCTTCACCCAGCGCTGGGTGATGGCGGGCGTGACGCAGGGCGCCGTCAAGGGCTGAG
The DNA here is from genome assembly GCA_038208655.1 of Actinomycetales bacterium. GTDB lineage: Bacteria > Actinomycetota > Actinomycetes > Actinomycetales > Microbacteriaceae > Cryobacterium. The sequence goes on along the minus strand of JBBQYN010000220.1, from coordinate 1,495 downwards.
CAGCGCGCATCCGTTACTCACCGCACCAGATATTCATTTCAGCAAGGAGCCACACCCGTGACCAGCACAGCACCCCTCTCTACCCTCACCCCGAGCGATCTCGGCGAACCCGCGCCCTGGTGGCGCCAGGCCGCGGTGTACCAGATCTACCCGCGCAGCTTCGCCGACGCGAACGGTGACGGCATCGGTGACCTGACGGGCATCACCTCGAAAGCGACCTACCTTGAGGAGCTCGGCATCGACGCCGTCTGGCTGAGCCCGTTTTACCCGTCGGCGCTGGCCGACGGCGGCTATGACGTGGCGGACTACCGTGACGTCGATCCCCGGCTGGGCACCCTTGACGACTTCGCGCAGCTCGTCACCGCTCTACACGCCCGCGGCATCAAGGTCGTCGTCGATATCGTTCCCAACCACACCTCCGACCAGCATGCCTGGTTCCAAGAGGCGCTGACCGCGGGCCGGGGTTCACCGGCTCGGGAGCGTTATATCTTTCGTGACGGCAGCGGAACGGATGGCGCTCAGCCACCCACGGACTGGGTGTCGGTCTTCGGTGGTTCGGCCTGGCAGCGTGTGGCCGACGGCCAGTGGTACCTGCATAATTTCGCCATCGAGCAGCCCGACCTGAACTGGTCCCTGCCCGAGATTCGGGCGGATTTCGTGACGACGCTGCGCTTCTGGTCCGACCGGGAAGTGGACGGCTTCCGCATCGACGTGGCCCACATGCTCACCAAGGACCTCAGCGAGCCGCTGCCCTCGCAGGCCGAACTTGACGCGATGCCCCGCGACGGCCAGCACCCCATGATCGACCGCGACGACGTGCACGAGATTTACGCCGAATGGCGCGCGGTCTTCGACTCCTACGATCCGCCTCGCACCGCCGTCGCTGAGGCGTGGGTGGAGAAGTCCCGGGTGCCGCGCTACGCCAGTCCGGAGGGCCTGGGGCAGGCCTTCAACTTCGACCTACTGCAGGCCGACTTTGATGCCGACCAATTCCGAGCGGTCGTGCAAGACAACCTGCAGCTCGCCGCGACCTCCGGGTCGTCCAGCACCTGGGTGTTGTCCAACCATGACGTGGTGCGCCATGCCACCCGGTACGGACTGCCGCACGCGCTACGTGACGCCCAGGCGCAGCCGACTCGCAAGCACGGGCTGGACTGGCTGCTCTCGGGCGGTGTCGACCCCGTTCTGGACCGCACCGGCGGCGCGCTGCGCGCACGCGCCGCGACGCTTTTCATGCTCGGCCTGCCCGGGTCCAGTTACCTCTACCAGGGCGAGGAACTGGGCCTGCACGAGGTCGCCGAGATTAACGCCGCGGAGCGTCAAGACCCCACATTCTTTCGCAGCGCCGGTGCTGAGTTCGGCCGGGACGGATGTCGTGTTCCGCTGCCCTGGAGCGCCGCGGACCCGGCCTTCGGGTTCGGCGCGGGAGGGACGCACCTGCCACAGCCGGCGTGGTTTGCCGAGCATGCCGTGTCGGTGCAGAGTGCCGACCCCG
>JBBQYN010000219.1:0-4830 GCA_038208655.1 Actinomycetales bacterium | reverse complement strand
GATCGGCGTGATCGTATGCATCGGGGTGCTGCTGGACACGCTCGTGGTGCGCACGGTCGTGGTGCCCGCGCTGGTCTTCCTCGTGGGCGACCGGTTCTGGTGGCCGTCCCGCCCCGCCGGTGCCCGGCACCTCGACCGCGTCGCCTGAACCGGGCGGACCTAGACCGGGCGGATGAGCGCGCCCCATGTGCGGCGAACGCTACGACAATTGCCGTAGCGCCCGCCCAAATTGGGCGCGCCGGCGCGCCGGCGGGCCGGGTCAGGCGAAGACGGCCTCGGGTGCCACCCGATCCTGCCAGCGCAACCGGCGCTCCAGTTGCGCTCCCAGGGCCAGCAGCGTCGCCTCCCCGCCGGGCCGGCCGATCAGCTGCACCCCCATCGGCACGCCCTCCGCACTCTGATACACGGGGAGCGTGATCGCCGGCAGCCCGCTCACGTTCACCATCGAGGTATACGGCGTATACTGCACCTGCTGCTCGAAATTGCGTTCCAGATCGACCTGGTCGTACCAGCCCAACGGCCGCGGCGTGAGCGCCAATGTCGGGGTCAGCACCACGTCCACGTGGGAAAGCTGGCGAATGAACGACCGTTCGTAGGCGTTCAACGCGGTGAGGGCATCCGCAAGATCCCGCGCGCTCAGGTCCCGGCCGCGCTCCAGCAGGTGCCGGGTCAGCGGCTCCAGCAGGGCCAGCTGTTCCTCCCCGACGGCGGGGATCCCGGCCGCGCCGGCCTGCCACACCGTGCGGAACGCCGGCGCGTAGCTGGCGTCGGGCCGCAACGCGACCTCCTCTAGGCCGTGCTGCATGCCGGCCAGCTCGGCCACGGCCAGGTCCAGGGCGGCCCGCGCCTCGGGGGCGAGGCTCACCGCGTAGTCGTTGTCCCATGCGGTGGTCGTCATCACGCCGATTTGAAATCGTCCCTCGCCGCGCACCGCCGCGGCCAGCAGCGGTCCGTCACCGTCGGGTGCGCGCAGCGTGAAGTGGTGGTCGGGCCGGCCGTCTCGGGGCGCGATCATGGCGTCCAGCAGCAGCGCGGCATCCGCTACCGTGCGCGCCAGCGGCCCGGCCACCGGCAGCCCCGCGAGCTTATCGATTCCCGACGCCGACGGCACCCGGCCGCGCGACGGTTTGACTCCCACGAGCCCGCAGGCGGCCGCGGGAATGCGCACCGACCCGCCGCCGTCGGAGCCCGGCGCGAAGGGCAGCAGCCGGGCGGCGACCGCCGCGGCGGCCCCGCCGCTGGACCCGCCCGCGCCCCAGCCGAGGTTCCACGGGTTTCGCGCCGGCGCACCGACCAGGTTCTCGGAATACGATGCCAGGCCGAACTCAGGCGTGGTGGTCTTGCCCAGGCTGACGCCGCCGGCCTCGTCGAGCGCGAGTACGAGGTCATCGGATGCCGCGGGCACATACTCGTGCATCAGTCGCGACCCGAACCGGGCCGGCACGCCCGCGCGTTCCTGCAGGTCCTTGTCGGCAAACGGCAGGCCCCAGAGCGGCGCCGTGCGCGGCACCCGGGCCTCGACCTCGGCCGCCCGCTCCCGGGCCTGGTCGGCGGTGACCGTGACAAAAGCGCCCACGACCGGGTTGAACCGGGCGATGCGTTCCAGGTAGTGCTCGGCCAGTTCGGTGGGGCTGAGTTCGCGGCGCTGCAGCGCCTGCCACTGTTCCAGTGCGGTCAGTTCATGTGGTTCGGCCATGCATCGAGCCTAGTCACGCCCCGAGAGCACGACTAAAATATGCCCATGGCACGCACAGGATTTACCCCGATGGGCACCGTGGCCCTGGTCACCGGAGCCTCCAGCGGACTCGGCGACGGTTACGCCCGCGAACTGGCCCGGCGCGGCGCGGACCTGGTGCTGGTCGCCCGGCGGCAGGACCGCCTCGAAGCCCTGGCCGTCGACCTCGCCGAGAAATTCGGCACCGTCTCCACCGTCATTCCACTCGACCTCGCCGCGCCCGGAGCCGTCGCCGAGCTGGTCGCCGACCTCACGGCCCGCGATCTGCGCATCGGCACACTGGTGAACAACGCCGGCTTCGCGACCGTCGGAGTGTTCCGCGATGCCGACGCCGCGCGTGACGCCGAGCAGCTGGCCGTGAACGTGACGGCGCTCACCGCCCTGACCCACGCGCTACTGCCCGACCTGCTGCACGCGGCGACCCGCTCCCCCGACTCGGCCGCGCTGGTCAACCTGGCCAGCACCGCCTCGTTCCAGGCCGTGCCGCGCATGGCGGTGTACGCCGCCACGAAGGCCTACGTGCTCAGTTTCACCGAGGCGCTCTGGTCGGAGACCCGTGCCAGCGGTCTCAAGGTGCTCGCCGTCTGCCCCGGGCTGGTCGCGACCGAATTCTCCCGCGTCGCCGGACGCGCCCCGCAGCCCGGCGTGCGTCCGCGCCGGCAGCTTTCGGTCGATGACGTGATGCGGGGCAGTTTCGCGGCGCTCGACAAGGTGGTGACACCCCCGATGGTGGTGATCGGCGCCCGCAACACGGCGATGATTCGCGTCTCGACGATGTTGCCGCGGCGCCTGGTGCTCGGCGCCCTGGGCCGCCGCCCGGGGTCCTGACCGCGGCCCCCGGGATGACCGGCACGGTCCCGGCCACCCGGCCGCGATCCGAACCCGGACGGGCCCAGGCCTACTTCAGGCTTTTCTGCATCAGGACCGTGCCGAGCCAGCGCTCGAACTTGAACCCCACCTTGCCCATGCGGCCGATCTCCTCGAAGCCGAAATCCTTGTGCAACTTGATCGAGGCATCCGCCCCCTGATCGGCGATCACGGCGATGATCTCCTTGAGCCCGGCGGCCTTGGATCGGGCGATGAGCTCCTCCATCAGCACCCGGCCCAGGCCCTTGCCGGTGGATGCTGCGCCTAGGTAGATCGAGTTCTCCACCGTGAAGCGAAACGCCTTCTTCTGCTTCCACGGGGCGACCAGGGCGTAGCCGAGAATCTGACCCGACGGCGATTCCGCCACGATGAAGGGCATCCCCAGCCGGGAGAGGTAGAAGAATTTGTCGCGCCATTCCGGCAGCGTCATGGCGTCTTCGTCGAAGGTGACCGTGCTGTTGGCCACGTAGTAGTTGTAGATCTCCCGAATGTAGGGCAGGTCGCCGGCCTCGGCCGGGCGCATCTCGTACTGAAACGGGTTTTCCGGCGCGGTTTCCGGCCGCAGGTGCCGGGGCAACCGGCGGCGGGTTTCGTATTCTTCCTCAAGCACCGAACACTCCCTTGCATTGTTCGTCCAGATTAGCGGAGAGTCCAGTCAACGGGCGCCGCCCCCTGCCGCATCAGCGCCGCGTTGGCCCGACTGAACGGCCGTGAGCCGAAGAAACCGCGTCGGGCCGAGAGCGGGCTCGGGTGTGCCGACACGATCACGGCATCGTCGGCGAGCGGATGCAGCAGCGGGCGCAGGCTCTCGGCCTGCTTTCCCCAGAGCAGCACCACGAGCGGCACGGGCACGCCGGCACCGGGCCCGGTTTCGGGACTGGCGGTGCGGGCGACGAGGGCCTGCACGGCCTGCTCGGTGACGGCCTCCCAGCCGCGGTTGCGGTGCGATCCGGCATCACCGGCCGCGACGGTGAGCACCCGGTTGATCAGCATCACACCCTGCTCGCTCCACGCGCTGAGGTCGCCGTGCTCGGGCGGCGTCACGCCGAGGTCGGACTGCAGCTCCGTGAAGATGTTGCGCAGGCTTCGTGGCAGCGGCCGCACCTGCGGGTGCACCGCGAACGATAATCCGATGGCATGCCCCGGAGTGGGGTACGGGTCTTGCCCCACGATGAGCACCCGCACGGCGTCGAACGGGTCCTGAAATGCCCGGTACATTCGGTCAGCCGCGGGCAGCACCGCGGCGCCTGTGGCGCGTTCTGCCGCCACGAAAGCCTCGATGCGGCGGCGCTCGGCAGTGACGGGCGCGAGCGCCCGCGCCCAGCCGTCCTCGAGGCCGGCGTCAAGGCCGGCGTCAAGCCTGGCGTCGAGGCCGTCGGGCATCGGGTCAGGCGCCAAAGGTGCTCACGAGAATGCCGCCCTCGGCCTGGCTGACCCGCCAGACGCTGCCGGATCCGACCACGGCCAGGGCGCCCTCGCCCACCACGAGGGCGGAGTTCTCATCGATCGCGAGGCCGCCTTCGACCAGGCCGGCCTCCGTCGCGGCGATCAGCCGGGCAAGGTTGCCGCGCTGGGCGGCGTGCACTTCCACGGTCACGTCGAGCAGTCCGATGCCGTTCTGCACGGTGACCTCGTCGAGGCCTTCCGCGCTGGACTCGGGGCTGACCTCCACGCCGCCGATCTGCCAGCCGCCCACGAGTGCGCGTTCGGCGGCGATCATGGCACCGGCGGAGAAGCCGAGGTAGGGCACACCGGCCGAGACCTGGCGGCGCAGTTCCCCGGCGATCGGCAGCAGCGCGGCGAGGTAGTCGGGAGTGTGGCCGCCGCCGATGACGATGCCGTCGACATCCGCTACCGCCAGATTGCCGGCCAGTTCGTCGCGGGCCAGGCTGCTGCGCAGCGCCTGCACCGGACCGGCGGTGGCCAGTGCGGCGGCGAGTTCGTCACCGTGCAGGTCGTTCTGGGCGAAACCCACCGTGATCACGGCGATGCGGGGTTCCTCACGGCCGGCCGCGACGGCGCGGGCGTTCGCCTCGGCCCAGAACGGGCCGTAGACGGATGCGTACTGGGCGGCATCCGCGCCGCCGCCGAGCAGGTGCACGCTCACGCGGCACCGCCTGCGACGGTCGATGCGGCGGGGAACGTGGTGGGTGTGTGCGAAAAGGCCATGTGACCATGCTAATTCGCGCCGGACCTCGTCACGGTGCTCGTATCCGGCGCATGACCTC
>JBBQYN010000218.1:0-4843 GCA_038208655.1 Actinomycetales bacterium | reverse complement strand
ATCCACGCCCGCTCGAAAGTCCCACCGAATCCAGCAGCCCCACATCCAGCAACGCGCGAGGACATAACATGACCGACACCGATCAAACCCCCGACACCCTCGACGAGTTGGGACCCGTCGACTGGATCGTCGTGGAATTTCCCGGCAGCTAATTCAACGGAACCATCGCGCCGCACCTCACCGCCCTCGGCGAAAAAGGGCTCGTGACAGTACTCGACCTCGTCTTCATCACCAAGCACCCCGACGGCACTCTCGACGCGAGCGAACTCGGCGAACTCCGCTCGCTCGAATCACGCCTGGCCACCCTACTCAGCGCCGACGACGTCACTGCCGTCGCCGAGGCCATCGAACCGGGTAGCACCGCCGCCCTGCTGGTTTGGGAAAACCCCTGGGCTGCGCCGTTTGGAGCGGCGGTTCGTCACGCCGGTGGCCAACTCGTGGCGAGCGGGCGCATCCAGGTGCAGGGGCTTTTGGCCGCCCTCGAAGCCGAATCCGCACAAGAAACGGATGCCGACGCGAACGCGGAATCAGCGACACGCCCCGATACCGACACCCTCTAGAGCCCCGACCCACCAGACCGTCACACGATTTCGACACGAGATCGCGACACAAGACACGGAAGGAAGCTGAGATGCCCCTCGCACGCAGACGAATAGGACGACCCGGAGTCGTGGGGCCAGTGGCCCGCACGGCAGCCACGGTGGGAACAGCCGCCGTGGTGGCACACGGCGTGCGCCGGCGCGGCAACCGACGAGACGACCGGCGCGCCGCACGCTGACGCGCTCGTTGCCCGACTGAGCCCCGCTGAGCCCCGCTGAGCCCCGCTGATCCTCGCCGAACCCGGGCCAGCCGCCGCGCCTCAGGCGGTGGCCGGCCCGGGTTCGGGGTTTTCGACAGGTGCAGCGTTTTCGACAGGGGCAGCATGTTCGACCGGGTCGGTGCGCTGGATGGTCCCGGTGAGGTTGGCGTGGATACTCGCCATAGTTTCGGTGAACGCCGCGTCGATGTCGATGTTCAGCTTGTTGGCCAGCACAAAGGTCCACCAGAGCGATTCGGAGAGTTTGTGGCGCAGCTCGGCCGTCACGTCACCGTCGATGGGCCAAGTTCCGTCCTGAGCCAGCAGCAACCGGCCGATGTAACCCACGTCATTGGAGTAGCCGATCATCATCTGCTGCGTCGACCAGGTCTGGCCGTTGAAACGCCTCTCCAAGGTCTCGTAGAGCGCGCGCACACGCAGCGCCTCGGCGCTGGCAGCAGTGAGGCCGGAATCGGGGGACGTCGTCATAGGTGCACTCTTTCGTGGGGTGCTGCAGAAGCAGCAGAGCGGGCCCGGAAAAGCGCCGGCCGGCCCAGACCACGCTACGCTGCAGATGCCGCACGCCTGGGCCCGACAACCCGCACGGGAGCTGCCATGACCTTCTTTGAGTCCATCACCACAGCGCGACACAAGTATGCGCAGTTCGAAGGTCGGGCCAGCCTGCCCGAGTTCTGGTGGTTCATTCTCTTTGCCACGCTGAGCGTGTCGGCCCTCGGCGCTCTGAACATCAGAACACCCGACGGCACTATCTACCTCGGCTCGGCGCTGGCCGGCGCCTGGTGGATCGTGCTCCTGCTGCCCACCCTCGCAGTGACCGTGCGCCGGCTGCGCGACGTAGGCCGCCGCTGGCCCGAGCTGTTCTGGCTGCTGCTGCCGATTGCCGGGCTCATCGTGCTCGCGGTGTACCTGTCCAAGCCCAGCGTCATGGGCACCACCGCCGCGCAACCGGGTTACGTTCCGCCGATCACGGCACCGCCGACTACAGCGCCGCCCGGACCCGGTCAGCCCAACTGAAGCATCCGTACAAGCGCATCCGTACAAGCGGATGCCCGGGCTAGGGGCAATTTCCCGTGATGCCGCCAACGATCACGAGCGTTGGGTAACCCCAGCCCTGCCACGACGCGAGACTCACCAGGTACGGAGGATTCCCCGGGGAGGCCGTGCACTCAGCTGTACGGTTCAGCTGTCCGGCTGCACGACGCGGTCGTGATCCCACGGTTCGGCCCAGCCCAGCTCGTCGAACAGGCGCGAGAGCACCAGCGCGGTGAAGCCCCAGACCAGCCTGCCCTGCACGGTGAACGCCGGCATCCGAAGGGTCTCGGGCCCCATCACGTGCAGGGTATATGCCCGGTTCTCCGGCTCGACCAGGTCAGCCACGGGCACCCGAAAGACCTCGACGGTCTCGTCGTGGTCCACGGCGGCGACCTGCGAGGGACGCGTCCACCAGGCGACCACGGGGGTGACTAGGTGATGACTCGCGGCCAACGGCAACTCGGGCAGGGTGCCCAGCACATCGACGCCCGACCGATCAACACCGGTCTCCTCCACGGCCTCCCGGACAGCGGCCGCGACAGGGCCGTCATCGGCCGGCTCGAGCCGGCCGCCCGGAAACGCGATCTGCGAGGGGTGACTGCCCAGCGTCGCGGCGCGGCGCAACAAAAGTACGTCCAGGTCGGGCGCCACGAAACCCGGCGCCGGCGGCCCGAACGGCGCGCGGCCCGCCCCGCCGGTGACGGATGCACCGTCCGGGGGCACGACGGACGCCCGGGCCGGCACGGAGTCGAGCACCCCGAACAGCACGAGAACGGCGGCGCGGCGCACCGCGGCCGAGGGGGGCAGCACCCGCGAGGGGTGCGTGCGCCACTCCAGGCCGCGGCTGCACAGCGCCGCGAGTTCGGCGCGGGCGTCAGGATCCATCACACAAGCCTACGGACTAGCGTCCGTCCGGCGGCTGCTGGCCCGCGGCTCTGGGGAAGTTACTGGCGAGACATGTGCGCCTTCAACTCCGCTTCGGGGTCGGAGATCATCGCCCCGCTCACATCAACGGTCACCGAGTGAATCTTTCCGGTGAACGGCGAAAAACGGCACCGATTGGGTGTGCGGCCGGTACGTGTACCGGTCGCGCGCCAGGGATACCAGTGGTTTCTCGGCGATGATGCGGGCCAGGCCGCTGCCGTCCACCGGCATCACCCCGTATTTGCCCGCCTCGGCGAAGGACGGCCCGGGCCAGGGACACACGGCGCGCCATCCGTCATGATAAATCGCCCGGTGCCCGAGCATCTCGAAGTACTGGGTGCGGTGGTGGCTGTCGGCGCCGGGGTCCTCGAGGGTGTGGGCGAAGCTGACCTCCTGCATCGGAGACTGCGTGACGCTCGAAGAGTGGATGGCGCGAGCAGGTCCAGCAGATCCAGCAGCGTGGGCACCATGTCGATGATGTGCGCGTACTGCGGGCGGATTTCCCCCTGGGCGGCGATCCCGGCCGGCCAGGATGCGATGAACGGGTCGGTGGACCCGCCACGGTAGGTTTCCCGCTTCCAGCGCCGGTACGGGGTGTTGCCCGCCCAGGTCCAGTCCCACGGGTAGTGGTTGAAGTGCGCCGGACCGCCGATCTCGTCGATGACCGCGAGGCTGTCCTCCAGGGACTCCGGCGCGTTGTTGAAGAACTGGGCCTCGTTGGCGGTGTTGGTCGGGCCGCCGTCCGCGCTGGCGCCGTTGTCGGAGACGACCATCACGATGGTGTTCTCGAGGTAACCCTCCGCCCGCAGCGGGCGAACACCAGCTCACGGTAGGCGTCCCACCCCTCGTCGAACCGGCCGGCGTATTTGTCGGCCCACTCCTTGGGCACGTGGTGCGGCGCGTGGGTCGCACCGAAGCACGGGTGCAGGTGAAACGGCTTGACCGGGTCAATTTGCTTGGCGTCGGCGATGAACTAGATGGACTTGTCGACCAGGTCTTCGGTGAGCTGGTACCCCTGCTCCGGAGTCTTCGGCGGCTCCACCTGATGGTTGTCGTAGACCAGATCGGGGTACCACTGACTGGTGTCACCGCCCGGGGCCTTGTCAAGTGGTCCAGCATGCGTGGGGCACCGCGCGCGTGCCAGACTCAGGACATGCATGCGCCCACGCCGAACAAGATGCACGACCCGAGCCAGCACCAGGCCGAGGACCTCGCGGCGTTGTGGCCGCCGTTCGGCCTGACGATCACCTGCGGGCCGGTGACGCTCTCGCCGGTGCGCGACACCGACCTGCCCGACCTCGTGGCGCTCGCACTGGCCGGCGTGCACGCCCCGACCGCGATGCCCTTCAACTTTCCCTGGACGGTCGGCACCCCCGACGAGATCCGCACCCGACTGCTGCAGTACCACTGGACGCAGCGGGCGGCGATGTCGCCGGCCGCGTGGACGCTAGAAACCACGGTGCGCCAGGACGGTGAGATCGTCGGCTGCCAGAGCATTTCCACCCGGCAGTACCCGGTGACCCGAACCGGCGAGACCGGGTCCTGGCTCGGCCGCGCCCACCACGGGCGCGGAATCGGAACCCTCATGCGTCAGGCCCTCTGCGCGACGATGTTCGACTATCTCGATGCGGCCGAGGTCACCTCGGCCGCATTCACCGACAACCCGGCCTCGCTTGCGGTGTCGCGCAAGGTCGGGTACCGCGACAACGGGCTCACCCGGCTGGCCCGCCGTGAAGGAGAACTGGCCCTCAGTCAGAACCTGGTCGTGACCGCACAGACGCTGCGCCGGGCTCCCTACCCGGTGACCGTCTCGGGCGTGGGCGAGCTCGCGGCCTTCCTCGGGCTGCCGTACTGACGGTTCGGCTCGCCGGCATCGGTCGGCGGCGTGACGCGCTCGACACGATCGGCGCGCACCGCGGCGATGCCGCCGAGGATCAGGGAGCCGCCGAGCAGCTGCAGGGGGGAGAGTTCTTCCCCGAGCAGCAGCCACGCGAACAGCGACGCGAAGACCACCTCGAGCAGGCCCACGAAGGACGCCAGCCGGGAGCCGAGCATGCCGGCGGCGGTGAT
>JBBQYN010000217.1:0-4851 GCA_038208655.1 Actinomycetales bacterium | reverse complement strand
CGCGACCGCGAAACCGGCGTCTTCACCGACCCGAGCAAGGTGCACTCCATCGGGCACCAGGGTAAGCACTTCACGGTGCCTGGAATTCACCTGTCCGAGCCGAGCCCGCAGCGCTCGCCCGTGATCTACCAGGCCGGCGCGTCGACCCGCGGCATTGCCTTCGCCGCCGGCAACGCCGAAGCCATCTTCGTGGCCTCCTCGACCAAGGCCGGGCTGAAGGCGACCGTCACGAAAATTCGTGACGCCCTCGAGTCCGCCGGCCGAGACCGGTACTCCGCGCGCATTTACACGCTGCTCACGATCATCACCGACGAGACCAGCGAGAAGGCGCAGGCCAAGTACCTCGACTACCTCAGCTATGCCAGCGAGGAAGGCGCGCTGGTGTTCATGTCGGGCTGGATGGGCGTGGACCTGTCGACCTACGGCCTCGACGAGCCCATCGGCAACGTGAAGAGCAACGCGATCCAGTCGACCGTGGCCAACTTTCAGGCCGCGGCCGAAGACGGCAGCGAATGGACCGTGGGCGACATCGCCCGCGCCGGCGCCATCGGCGGCCTTGGCCCGTTCATTGTCGGGTCCGGCGTGGAAATCGCTGATCAGCTGCAGGACTGGGTGGAGGAGACCGACGTGGACGGCTTCAACATTGCCTATGCCATCACGCCCGGAACCTTCGAAGACGTGGTGACCTGGGTGGTGCCGGAGCTGCAGAAGCGTGGCGTCTACCAGACCGAGTACACCGCGGGCTCGCTGCGGCACAAGCTGCACGGCAAGGGTGCGCGTCTGCCCGACGAGCACCGCGGGGCGGGCTACCGCGTCGGCTCGTCGGCCGCGGTCCGGTAGCCCGGCCCGGCCGGGGCGGTCCCCACCCTCAACGGGCGTATCCGTGGCGAATTCAGGTAATCTGCCGCCGCGCGGCCACACCGCCGCACTGCTCCGGGCGCTCACAGGCACCCACCGGCAGAATCACCTGATTTAGCTACAGCTACAGCTACAGCTACAGCTACAGCTACAGCTACAGCTACAGCTACGGCTACTGCTACTGCTGCAGCCATAGGTCGCAGGCCGAGGAATGTCTCGCCGGGCCTCGGCCCCGGTCGGGCTGCCACCCTCACGGCGGCGGTTACCGGGTCGACCGGGGCGCGGTGCGGGCGTTGCCGATTGCCCAGATACGGACTGGTGGTGTGGCGTTGACCTCGTAGTCGCCCACGATGCGGGCCTTGAACACCCAAGGGTGGTGGTTGGCTGCGGTGCGGGCATTGCGCCAGTGTCGGTCGAGGTTCTTGCTGGTGCTGACCCCGGAGGCGGCCAAAGCATTGAAGATATTGGATGTCGCCCGGGTGGCAAGGTCGCTGAGCACGACTTGGGCCTGGGCGGTGGCGAGCTCCGCAAGGTCGTTGAGGCGGTTCTCCTCGTCCGAGTCGGGAACGAATGCTGCCTCGTAGGCGTGCTGCAACACCTGAGCCGCGCTCTCCAGCGTCGCCGCCGCGGCGAACCCCTGAGCGGAAGCCTCGCCCACGACCTGCAGAATCTGTGGGTCGGTGGCGAACGAGTCGGTGTTCCCGTGCGTGAAGATGCGTGTACGCTCGCGAACCTCTGTGGCGACGTCCCGCACGGCGGCCTGGATGCTGCCGGCCAGAACGGCCAACAGCACGGCCTGGTAGAACGCGGTCTGGTACGTGAACCGGGTGCTGAAGTCGATGACGTTGTCAGCGTCCACAACGGCATCCACGAAGGTGCTCGTACCAGAACCCGTGGTGCGTTGTCCGAAACCGTCCCAGTCGTCGCCATGGGTGACACCGGGCTGTCTGGTATTGACGACGGCGATGACGTGCGCCCCGGTGTCGGTGCGTTGGGCGTAGGTGTCCACCCAATCGGCGAATATGCTTCCGGTGGAATAGAACTTCTCGCCGTTCACTCGAAACTCTGCCGGGTCGCCGTCGGGTGACGGACTGACCTTGGTGTTCACCTCGCCGACGGTGACCGCTCCGATTTCGGTCCAGGAATTTCCGACCAGGTCCCCGGCCACGAAACGTTCCAACCAGACCGACCGGGCTGTGCCCGTGGCAACGAGTCGGTCCTCCACGAAGGCGAAGTGGCCTCGCAAGGCCTGCGGAATGTTGGAATCGGCGGCGGCCAGCTCGGTCAGCAGCCGGAAGAGCTGCGGCAGGGTGGCGCCAAAACCGCCGTCCGCGACGCTGACCCGCACAGCGCCAAATCCGGCATCTGCCAGCAGGCGGATTTCCGTGAACGGAAGCTGGTGCTGTTGCTCACGCGCATTGGCTCCCGCGGCGATCTGGGTGAAGATCGGGCGAAATCGTGCGGCCAGGTCCTCGTAGGAGACCGGCAACAGCTCGGCGGGAGTGGCTGGGGTTATCGGGGGAGTAGCGGCAGAGAGCGGACTCATGTCAAGCCTTTCGGTCGAAGTGCCTTGTGAAGAGGACGAAGGTGGGTCACGGGTTCAACCCGAGTGACAGCTGCTCAGTGGGGTCTTCATCCCACGGCAACGGCAGGATTCCGCCGATGTACCCGGCGAACCATTCGGCGACCTCGGGCGACTGGTAGGCCTCCTGCAAGGCGAGAGCCTTTTCGGTGCCGACCAACTCGGGGTTGGCGGCGACGACGATGCGGAATGGAATCTGATCAGCATCTTCTTCGAAGGCGAGGGTATTCTCGACGGTCATGCCGGACTCCGCGGCGAGGCGCACAGCGAGGAACGCCGCGTCGACATCGGGCAGAGCCTGCGTGAGGGACTGCCGGTCGACCTCCACGAACCGGAAGCCCTTCGGGTTGCTTGTGATGCTCCCCTGGGATGTGTGAATGACGTCGACACCGTCTTCGAGCTCGAGTAGTCCGGCATCGCGCAGCATGAAGAGTTCCCGACCGTTGTTGGCCGGGTCGACCGGCAGCGCGATCTCGGCCCCGTCGGGCAGCTCGTCCAAGGAACTGTACGTGGTGGAGTAGATTCCGGCGGGTGCGCCGTATTCGTAGAACAGGCCGACGAGGTCGAGGTTCGTGTCGGTGTTGAACTGCTGCAGGTAGGCACCGTGCTGGAAGAAATTGGCGTCGGACTCGCCCTCGGCGACCGGCAGATTGGGCTGGATGATGTCGGTGACGTAGGTCACATTCACGTCCCAACCGTCGGCTTCGAGCAGGGTCTGGGCGATCTTCGTCGGCTCTTGGTACGTCGCCGACTCGGTGACGATCAGACTGATGCTCCTGTCGTTCGGGTCGACGTCAGCGGATGCCGTGCCACCCTCGGCGAGGCCGCAGCCGGTGAGCGTCGTCACGCCGAGAACGGCGAGGCCGGTCAGTGCGCGGGTCAAGAATCTGGTGCGGGACATAATCCCCCTTAATGAGCGTGGTGGCTGAGATCGAAGCTGCAGAAACTACGAGGGGCTAACGGTCGTCACCGTTTCGGAATCGTGATCGGCGGCGGCGACGTCGACGAAGGCGCCCCGGTAGGCGGCAGCGGGATGGCTGGCGGGCAGGTGCGGTCCGGCGCCGAACATCTTTTCGCGCAGGGTTCCGGGCGCGTACTCGCTCTGGGCCAGGCCGCGCCGACGCAGCTCGGGCAGCACGCCGTCGATGAAGTCGGTGTACGAGCCGGGAATGGTCTGGTTGATGATGTTGATGCCGTCGATGCCGGCGTCTTGCCAGAGTTCCAGGGCATCGACGATCTGCTCGGGGGTGCCGGCGATCTGCTGCGCGGCGGCCCGGTAGTGCGCCACATCGGCGAGGGTGGGGTTACCGCCGGGGGTGGAGTCGAGGATCGCCTGCAGCAGGCCCTGACCGCCCTCGGTCTGCACGTCACCCAGCGGGGTGTCCAGCGGCAACCCGCCCAGGTCGATGCCGAGGCCGCCGCCGATGTGCGCGATGAGGGAGTCGAGGTCGAGATACTGCTCCAGGTCGGCCTTCTTCGCCGCCACCTCGGCCTCGGTACTGCCCACCACGAAGCTCAGCCCGGTGAACAGCTTCACGTCGTCGGGCTGCCGGCCGGCCGCCACGGCCTGCGCGCGCACGGCCGCCGACACCTTGGCCGCGTAGGCGGTGTTGGGCGCGAAGAGAAAGGTGGCCTCGGCGTTCGCGGAGGAGAACTGCTGACCGCGACCGGAACTGCCGGCCTGGAACAGCAGCGGGGTGCGCTGCGGTGACGGCGACACCAGGTGCGGGCCCTCGATCGAGTAACGCTCGCCGCGGTGGTTGATCTTGTGCACCTTGGCCGGGTCGGCGTGCAGCCCGGTCTGCTTGTTCTGCACGAGCGCGCCCTCGTCCCAGGAGCCTTCCCACAGCTTGTACACCGCGTCGACGTACTCGTCGGCCCAGTCATAGCGGGCGGAGTGTCCGGCGAGGCCGTCGGACCCGAAGTTGCGGTGTGAGTTCTCCAGGGCGCTCGTGACAATGTTCCACGCCGCCCGGCCGCCGCTGAGGTGGTCCAGGGTCGAGATCTGGCGGGCGAACTGAAACGGATGCGACTGCACGACCGACGAGGTGGCCGCGAGCCCGATGTCACTGGTCGCGGTGGCGAGGGCCGCGAGCAGCATCAGTGGATCGTTGGAGGGCACCTGCAGGCCGCGCTTGATGTGGGAGGCCCAGCCGCCTTCGTGGTCGCCGTAGAGGCCCACCACGTCGGCGAGGAAGATCGCGTCGAATTTGGCCGCTTCGAGCTGTTTGGCCAGGTCGACCCAGAGCGAGAGGTCGTTGAAGCGGTGTTGCTGGGCGTCGGGGTGTCGCCACTGACCGCCGAGGATGTGGCTGGTGGTGTTCATCACGAAGGCGCTGAGCAGCAGGCGCGGGCGCGGGCCATTGGGAAAACGGGTGGAGGGGCGAACGGTGTCTGTCATGGTTCCCTAC
>JBBQYN010000216.1:0-4878 GCA_038208655.1 Actinomycetales bacterium | reverse complement strand
GCGACGGCGCCGATGGTGTCGCAGACCCGGCCGAGGATCGGGTGCCCGTCGCGGGCGTAGCCGAGTGCGTATTCGAGGACCGCGGGCAGCTCCCAGGTGCCGTGGTCGCGCAGCAGCAGCAGCCAGGCATCGACGGAGCCGGGCACGGCGGCGGCGAGCACTCCCGAGCCGGGCACCAGGTCGAGGCCTTCGGCCTGGTAGTGCTCGGGGGTGGCGGCGGCGGGCGCGGGGCCCTGACCCATCAGCACCACGGGCTCGTCGGGGTGCTCGGCGGTGGCGAAGATGCCGGTCATGTCGCCGCCGGGCCCGTTCAGGTGCGGTTCCACGATGTGCAGCACGAACGCCGAGGCGACGGCGGCGTCGAAGGCGTTCCCGCCGCGCTCAAGCACGGCCTGGGCGCTGGCGGTGGCGATCCAGTGAGTGGTGGCCGTCATTCCGAAAGTGCCCTGCAGGGTGGGGCGGGTGGTGAAGGGGTCGGGCGCAGTGAACGGGGTCGGGGTAGTGGAGGTCACTTTTTTGACTTCTTTCGACTCGGAGCGGTCGTGGTGGGGTCGAGGGCGTCGCGCAGGGCGTCGCCGAACAGGTTGAACCCGAGGCAGATCACCGCGATCGCGACGCCGGGGAAGATCGCGGCGGTGGGAGACCGTGAAATGTACTGCTGCGCGTCGGAGAGCATGATCCCCAGGCTCGCGGTCGGCGGCTGGATGCCGAGACCCAGGAACGACAACAGCGCCTCACCGATGATGGCGACCGGCATGATCACCGTGGCCTGCACGATGATGGCCGAGGCGGCGTTGGGCAGAATGTGCATGAAGATGATCCGCAGCCCCGACGCGTTCATGGTCTGCGCGGCGAGCACGAAGTCGGTCTCGCGAATGCGCAGCGTCTCGCCGCGCACCACCCGGATCATGGTGGGCACCTGCGCGATGCCCAGGGCGATGGCCGCGTTGGTCAGGCTCGGGCCGCTGATCGCGGACAGGCCCACGGCGATGATCAGAAACGGGAACGCGAGCGTCACGTCGGTGAGCCGGGAAATGATGCCGTCCAGCCATTTCCAGTACCCGGCGAGCAGGCCCAGCGGGGTGCCGATGAGCACGGCGAGGGCCACCGAGAGCAGGCCCACCTGCAGCGAGACACGGATGCCGTAGATCAGCCGGGTGAAGATGTCCCGTCCGAGGTCATCGCTGCCCATCAGGTAGCCGACTGTGCCGGGCTGTTGGAAGGGAGCCCCGAAGTTAACCTCGGCGGGGCCGTAGGGGGCGATCAGCGGGGCGAGAACCCCGAGCAGCACCACGATGGCGAGCATCACGCCGCCGGCGAGGCCGAGCGGGCTGCGACGCAGGGAACGCCAGACGCGGCCGCGGCCGGAGCCGAGGTCGGAGGTGACCAGGGCGAGCGTGCGGGTGTCGGTCATCGTGTGCTTCCTCCCACGCGGATGCGCGGATTGATTACGGAGTAGAGAATGTCCACGGCGAGGTTGATCAGGATGTAGCCGACCGTGATGATCAGCACCACGGCCTGGATCACCGGGTAGTCCCGGGTGAACACGGCGTCGAGGGTGAGCTTGCCGAAGCCGGGCAGGGCGAAGATGCGCTCGGTGACGACGGCGCCGCTGATCAGGCCGCCCAGCTGCAGCCCGACGATGGTGACGACCACGATGAGGGAGTTGCGCAGGCCGTACCGCACCAGCACCCGGCCGCGGCCGAGGCCTTTGGCCTTGGCGGTGCGCACGTAGTCGGTTTTCATGGTTTCGATCATCGACGCGCGGGTCTGGCGCATGATCACCGCCGCGAGGCTGGTGCCGAGGATGATGGCCGGCAGGGTGAGGTGGTAGATGGCGTCGAGCGGGTCGTCACCCATGCGCACGTAGCCGGAGGCCGGGAACCAGCCCAGCGTCACGGCGAGGTAGAGGATCGCGAGGATGCCCAGCCAGAAGTTGGGCACGGACAGGCCGATCAGGGCCAGCCCGTTGGCGATCCATTCGGGCCAGCGGCCGCGGAAGCGTTCGGCGATGATGCCGAGCACGACCCCCACGACCACGGCCACGAGAATCGCGTAGGCGGACAGCCACAGCGTGACCGGAAGGGTCGTGGCGATCAGCTCGGTGACGGCGGTGCCGGTGCGGGTGGATTCGCCCAGGTCGCCGCGCAGCATATTGCCCACGAAGGTGAAGTATTGGGTGAACAGCGGTTCGTTCAGGCCGAGCTGCTCGCGGATGGCCTCGACGCGTTCGGGGGTGGCCTCTTCCCCCGCCATGGCGAGGGCCGGATCACCCGGCAGCTGGCGCACTCCGATGAACACCACGAGCGACGCCAAAATCAGCGTGACCGCGGACTGCCAGAGCCGGGTGATCAGGTACCTCGTCATGACCGGATTACTCGGCTTCCACGAACGCGGCGTTGCTCAGGTGCACCACTCCGTCGGCGAAGGTTTCGATGCCGGCGATGTCGGTGGAGTACGCGGTGAGGCTGCGCAGCCGGTACAGGTAGATGATGGGGTTCTCCTCCTGCACGATCGCGGTCGCGTCACCGTACAGGTCGGCGCGGTCGGAGATGTCCGTGGTCTGGGCGGCATCCGTCAACAGCTGGTCAACCTCGGGGTTGCTGTAGCCGGAGTAGTTGTTGCCCTGGCCGGTGGAGAGAAAGTTGAACATGTTCCCGTGCGGGTCCACGCGGCCCGACCAGCCCAGCTGCAGGCTCTCGAAGTCACCACGGGCCTGCATGTCCAGCAGGGTGGAGTATTCCACCGGGGCGATGGTCAGTTCGAAGCCGCCGTCGGCGACGGATGCCTGCAGCGCCTGGGCGAAGCGCAGCGTGTCGGGGTTGTTGGAGACGTTCATGCTGATCGGGTACGGGGTTTCCACTCCGGCGTCGGCGAGCAGGGCGAGCGACGCTTCGGGGTCGTACGCCACGCACTCCTCGCTCAGGCCCGAGGTGAACGGGCTGGCGGGGGAGACCGGGGAGCAGGCCGCTTCGTACCAGTTGTTGAAGACGGAGCTGACCAGGGCTTCCCTGTCCACCGACATCGACAGGGCTTCACGCACGGCGGCGTCGGAGGCCAGCGGGGTGTCGATGACGCCGGGGGCGGTGCCGATTCCGTCGGTGTTGCCCATGTTCACGGTGATCGCCTGGTAGCCCAGGGATCCGACCTGAAGCACGCCCACGCCATCCGTTGCCATGAGGGCGTCGACATCCTGGGTGCTGATGCTGTCGGCCACGTGCACGTCGCCGGAGCGCAGGTTCGCGGAGCGGATGTTGGAGTCCGTCATGATGCGGTACGTGATGGTGTCCAGGTGCACGTTCTCGGCGTCGTAGTAGAGCGGGTCGGCCTCGACGGTGATCGAGGTCTGCGGCACGCGCTCGACGAACTTGAACGCGCCGACGCAGACCGGGCTGTCGCCGAAGGCTTCGCCGGTGGCGGCCAGGGCGGTGGGGGAGAGCATCATGCCGGCGCGGTCGGCCAGCACGGCGGTGAGCGGGGCGAAGGGTTCGGAGTAGCTGATCTCCACGGCGCTGTCGCTGACGGCGCTGATGCCGGTGATCGGGCCCAGCTCGCTGGTGCGGGAGGAGCCTTCGAGGTTCAGGTGCCGGTCCAGGGTGGTGGCCACGGCCTCGGCGTTGAACGGGGTGCCGTCGGCGAAGACCGCGTCGGTGCGCACCGGGATGGTGACGGTGAGGCCGTCGGAGGAGAACTCCGGCAGCTCGGTGGCCAGCTGCGGCACCAGGGCGCCGTCGGCGTCAATGTCGTAGAGCTTCTCGCACATGGTCTGCATCACGTAGCGGGTGTACAGCGAGGAGGACGTGGTGGGGTCGAGCCGGTCGGGTTCGGCCGACAGCGCCATGACCAGGTCGCCGCCCTCGATGATGGTCTGGTCGCCGATCGGGGCGCTCGTGATGTCTTGCCGTTCGGCGGTGTCGGTCGGGGCCTGCACCTGCTGGGCCTGGCAGCCGACCGTGACAATCAGCAGGCCGGCGGCCAGCAACGGGGCGAGCACGCGGCGGCGGCGCAGGCTGCGCGGCAGCGTGGGGGGAATGAAGGAGCGGGAGGAGCGCATACAGGTCCAATGATCGTTAAGTCGCCGGGCTCAGACATCGAGGTGCACGGCGGAGAAGAGGGTGGACGACGTCGAGGGGTGGGAGACGTCGGTGTTCACTACATCGGGGTGCTTCTATTGAATACAATCAGCCGCAGATTTCCATGTTTGTATACGATCGTTACGATCTTGTTAACTCCGCGCTCGCCGCGGGTGGTTATCGTGTGGCCCGAAGCCGAGAGTTCACCGAGCGTTTTCGGGGCTGCGGCCGGTTGGCGTGGGAAGATGACTCGGGCCGAAAGTATTCGGTCGCGCTCACTCCGCCCCCGGGCGACCAGACACAGACCAATCGAAACGCCGGAGGGCTCCGAACGGCTTCTGGAAACCCCGAGACCCTGGGTAACCCGGGCCCTGTCCGTTGACCGCAGCACTACTGCACTGCTGCACAGAGGAGTATTCCGTGGGACCCCACACCGCTCTTGATGCCCTGCGCCAGGCCGGCTGCATTCTCGACGGCATCCGTGCCGCCGACGATCTCACCATCGCCGCCAGCCGTGACGGCGGCACCCGCGCTGTGCGCCTGCTCGCCCAAGCCGCCCTCGACCCGACCGACCAGCTCACCGGGATCGCCGCCGTACACGCCCTGGCGCAGGTCTTCGACGACACCGCCGACGACGCCCTGGTCAACCTGCTCGGCCACGAAAGCGACTACCTGCGCGAACACGCCGCCTGGGCCTTCGGCTCCCGGCTGCCCCGCATCGACGCGCTCGCCGGCCTGGTGCGCATGATCATGACCGGCGGCTTCTCCGGCATGCTCGCCCAGCGCACCGTGGAGCACTGGGGTT
>JBBQYN010000215.1:0-4880 GCA_038208655.1 Actinomycetales bacterium | reverse complement strand
CTGATCGTTCCGGGCGACACCGTGGTGATCGTGGCTAGCACGGCCGTCGCCTCCCCCACCGAATACATCACCCTCGTGCTGGCCGTGATTGTGGGCGCGCTGTGCGGTGAAAGCATCGGATTCGCGCTGGGGCGATATTTCGGTCCGTTTATTCTGCGCAGCCGGCTCGGCCGGCGCATCGGGGAACGCAACTGGGTTCGGGCGCAGAACTACCTCGACCGGCGCGGTGGGATTGCCGTGTTCCTGTCGCGGTTCCTGCCCGTGCTGCACTCTCTCATTCCGCTCACGGTGGGCATGAGCACCATGAGGTATCGCACTTTCATGGCCTGGACGATCCCGGCCTGCATCATCTGGTCGTTCGGGTACGTGTCGGTGGGCGCCGCCGCGGCCGGTGGGTACCGTGAGCTGAGCGGGCAGCTGCACTTCGCCGGGTATATTTTCGTGGCCGTCATCGCCCTGTTCGTAGCCCTGCTGGTACTCGGGAAAAAGTGGTTGCACCGCCGCGAATCCCGCCACATGGACTAGATCTGTCCCCTGCCCGTCGACGCGACTCTCCCGCCGGTCGAGCCTGCCATACGACCACAGCCAGGTCGCGAGCACAGCTCGTTGGTCGAGCCTGCCGAGACCGCCACACGACCACCGCGAAATCCGTGCGTTGGTCAGTGGGGATCTCGACGAGCTCGATTAGCGCGGGGTCGCTCGATCAGCGACCAGCTCGTTGGTCGAGCCTGCCGAGACCGCCATACGACCAGGGTGGGGTGGCTCGGAACGGCGACCCCAGCTTCAACGGCGACTTGCTCCGCAGACGGATCGGCGTGCGAGACGGGTCGGCCGCCTCGGGCGGGATCAGCCAGTACGTGTCCACACCCGCCGTCCTGATGCGCGTGATTTTCCAGCCGTCGTTGTGCAACCGCAGATGGTCGGGCCCGCAGAACATGATGCCGTCTGCGAGGTCGGTCAACCCGCCCTCGGCGAAGGCGTCGATGTGGTGCACTTCGGTCCAGCTGGGCGGTCTGTTGCAGTTGGGCATCATGCAGCCACCGTCTCGAATGGCCAGGGCTATGCGTTGCTCCGAGGTGAAGAGCCTCTGTTGCCGGCCGACGTCGAGTATCGCGCCGCCGCTGTCGGTGAGGACTTGCGTGAACGCCGCGGTGCACAGCAACCGGTCGATGGTGCTCAGGGGACCGGCTTCGTGGGTGACTTCGATGAACCCGCCGATCGGGATCAGTCCTGTCGGCGGGAGAATCAGTGGGCTTGGGCTTGGGCTTGGGCTTGGGCTTGGGCTGGGGCTCGAGCGCGGGGCGGCGGGTTCAAGCTTGTCCTGCATGCCGACCACGATCTTCAGCGACGGCTCACGACTCGTAACCATGGTCATCGGGTCCGCCGTGGCCGCCAGACGCAGGGCCTCGATCAGGGACTCCGCGATAATCCGATCCGTGGGGCGCGGGTCCTCCATCAGGGCCTTCGCCCAGGGCCGGCCCTCCACACTCGTGAAGCGCGGGCCGCCGATCCGGGGTCCGGCAACCTGCCGCATGAAATCACGGAAGACGCTGCCGTTCTCCGGATCCAGCTCGAAGACACCGTGCAGCATGCCGTCGGGCTTGTCCCACACCCGCAGGTACTGCCGAGCTTTCATCGCCGCCGAACGCGACGCGATGCCGTCTTGATCGATCCGATCGCGCAGGGCTCGGGCGGCTTTGCTGGCCTGGTCGGTGTTCAATGTCGCGGCCTCCGGGATGAAGCCGGCCAGCGCCTGGCTGAGGTCGGCTTCGGTGACGCCGGGCGCCGGTTCACCGAGGCCGCGACGTATCGCGGTCGCGGCGGGAGTGCTGAGCACACCGGCGGCGACGGCGTCGCCGATCCCGGCGAACCACGGGGCCGGCTCGAGAGGGTCTGGTGTTGGTTCGGGCGGCGCGGGGGCCGGTTCCAGCTCTGGCAGAGGGTTGGGCTCGGGTTCGGGTTCGCCGGCAGCCTCCGCGGCCTGCCGTGCTGCTTCCAGCTCGGCCAGCTGCCGGGCATGCTCCTCCTCGAGTTCCTGGGCACGACGGTCAGCGTCGGCCTGGCGTTGGCGGGCGGCATCCGCTTCGAAGATCATCGTGCCGGCCTCGATGAGGGTGCGCGCCTCGATTCGTGAGGTGCCGCCGCCTCCGCTGAGGTCTTGCAGCATGGCTTCGGCGTTGGGGTAGCCCTTGCGGCGGGCGAGGCCGTCACGGCCGGCCGTGTACCGGAACCGGCGTTCGATGTTCGCCGCCGACACCGCGAGGGTCGTGGTGAGGCGGCGGTGCACGAGGCTGAGCGCGCGGAAGGCGGCCTCGGAATCGTCGTCGGGCAGCCCGGCAAACACGGCCGGGGTGAGCGGAAACCGGTCAAGAACACCGGTTATGTCGTAGAGTACACCGTCGATGGTGGTCATGAAAGAAGTCAATCAGCATCCACTGACACTGACACTGACACTGACACTGACACTGACACTGACACTGACGACTTGCGCGGTCGAGACGCGTGCCCACTCCGGGCCCGTGGGCGGGGTGCGGGCGCGGGGCGGCCGTGGGAGGGGCCGTGGGTCAGGCTAGGGCGGCTCGGTGCAGCGCCGTGTGCTCGAGGTAGTTCTCGGCGTTGTGGCGGAGACCGGCGATTTCCTCCGCGCTGAGCTCGCGCCGTACCTTCGCCGGCACGCCCGCCACGAGCGACCCCGGCGGCACGATCATGCCCTCGAGCACCACTGCCCCGGCAGCGATGAGGGAGCCCGTGCCGATGACGGCGCCGTTCATGACGGTGGCGGCCATGCCGACCAGAACATCATCCTCGATTGTGCAGCCGTGCAGCACGGCGCCGTGGCCCACGGAAACCCCCGAACCGAGCGTCAAAGCAAAGCCATGGTCCACGTGGCACGAGACGTTGTCCTGCAGGTTGGAACGCGCCCCGATCGTGATGTCGGCGTTCTCGGCGCGCAGCACCGTGTTGTACCAGACGCTGACCTGGTCGTGCAGCGTGACGCGTCCCACGAGCACGGCGCCCGGCGCGACGAACGCCGACTCGGCCACGCTCGGCGTCGGAAAACCGGGAAGGGTAATGATGCGGGCAGCGCTGTCAACAGTCATGGCGTCAGCCTACCGGGGGCCCGCTGACCGGCCGGGGTCGGGTGGCGGCTCGCTGTCAGTCTCCGTCGGGGAGGTCCCGGCCCTGGCCACGGTCAGCAACTCCGCGAGCACCCGCCGCACCGACGTCCGCGCGAGTGCCTCCGGCCGGCTGAGCACGTCGATCTGACGCCCCACCCGCAGGTCCCGAAACGGCACCAACACCACGCCTGACCCCTGCCGCGGTGCCATCGTGTAGCGCGGCAGCAGGGCGATGGCCGTGCCCGTCGCCACGACGGATGCCGCCACGAAGAACTCATTGATCCGATGCACCACCCGCAGGGGCTGGCCTGCCGTCGCTGCCACGACGTTGACGGCCTCAGCGAGCGGGAATCCGGGGTGGCCGGCCACCCACGCCTCGTCCCGAATGTCGTCGACCGTGAGCGTCGCCCTCTGCGCGAGCCGATGCCCGACCGGAACCGCCACGTCGAGGGGTTCGAACAGCACCGGCGTGACCGCCACGGTGGTCGGCCACGCCGGGTCGTGCGGGACCCGGTGCCCGATCACCAGATCGTAATCGGCTACGAGGGCCGGAAACCGCTGGCTCGCCACGTCGTGGTCGGCACACTCGATGAGCGGCCCGCCGGGGGGCCCCAGCCGGCCCAGCAGCGGGGCGAACCACGCCAGTCCGGCGCTGTGAAACGCAGACACGGTAACCGTTGCATCCGCATCGTCCTGGAACCGCGCTACGGCTTCATCTGCCCGGGCGAGTGCCCGTGACACGTCAGCGGCCGCAGCGGCCAGGGCCGTACCCGCAGGGGTCAGCACGAGGCGGCGGCCCCGCTTCTCGGTGAGGGGAACGCCCGCCTGACGCTGCAACACACTGATCTGCTGGGAAATCGCGGAGGACGAGACGTGCAGCGCCCGTGCCACGGCTGCGAGGCTCCCGCGTTCACCGAGCTCGCGGAGCACGGCCAGGTGACGGATTTCCATAAGTACAGGCTAAAGCATCTGTTCACAAAGTACGGTCTAGACTTATGCGATGCCGACGGTCACGCTGATGTCATGACCACAACCGTGCCCGGCCCCGACGTCTCCGGCTCACCCGGGCAGCCCCGCCCATCCGTGACGCGGGCCCGTTTGCCCGCGCTGGTGCGCCGCTACCGGGTGGACATCGTGCTGCTGCTCGTGGCCGTGGTGTGGGGTGGCAGCTACCTCAGTGCCAAGGTGCTCACCGAGCAGGCCAGCGTCTCGGCGGTGCTGTCGCTGCGCTTTCTGGTGGCCGCACTTGCCCTGCTGATCGTGTGGCTGGTGCGCCGGGAACGGCCGCCGAGCCGCCGCGCCCTCGGGGTGGGTGTGCTGCTCGGCACGACACAGGCCAGCATCCTCTGGCTGGAAACGCAGGGTGTCTCCATAACGAGCGCCACCAACGCCGGCCTGATCATCAGCCTCACCATCATTCTCACCCCGATTCTTGAATCGGTCGCGGCCCGCCGCTGGTTGCCGCGCCCGTTCTTCGTGGCGGCCGTCGTGGCCGTGGTCGGCGTCGCCCTGCTGGTCTCGGGCAACGGCTTCGCCGAACCCAACGTGGGTGACCTGTTGATTCTGGCGGCGGCCCTGGTGCGTGCGCTGCACGTGACCCTGATGGGCAGGCTCACCCTCGGCCGCAGCGACAGCACCATCACGCTCACGCTGCTGCAGGCGATCGTGGGCGCCATCGTCTTCACGGCCTTCGACCTGCCGGGACTCGTGGCTGCCGTCACCAGCTTTGACCTCGCGGCCTGGATCGGCGTGCTCTACCTC
>JBBQYN010000214.1:0-4911 GCA_038208655.1 Actinomycetales bacterium | reverse complement strand
CGGGGTGCCCGGGGTGTCGGCGGCCGACCAGCGCAGCACATACCGGGACGGATGCTCCGGCAGCACCTGCCAGCCCACCGGCACCACACGGCGCAGTTCCGCGGGTGTGAAGCTGCGCCGGATGGAGGTGAGCCCGTCGGGGCGAATGAACGACGACCGGAAGAACGGCGTGGTGGCCACGCCGAAACCGACGTAGGCCAGATAACTGCGGGCGATATCGGCGTGCAGCACCGTGCCGGCATCACCCACGAGGTGCTCCGAATCGGCGAGCAGCCCGCTGAATTGCGCCGCGTCGAGATGGTGCAGCACGTGGTTGGAGACCACAAGATCGAAGCGGGCACCCTCGGCCACCAGCTCGGAACTCAGCGCCGCGCGAAAGTTCAGGCCGCGCACCGCGGGCTGCTGCGCCGCCCAGGCATGGGCCCGGGCATCCGGGTCGATGGCGGTCACCGTGAGGCGCAGCCCGTCGGCGGCCGCCCAGCGTGCCAGCGAACGCGAGAGGTCGCCGCCGCCGCAGCCCACATCGAGCAGCGTGGTGTTCCGAGTCGTGGACAGGCCCGGGCGGATGCGACGCCGATAGATTCCGCGCCAGCCCGACACGACCGCGTTCACGACCCTAAAGTCGCGGTAGGTGCGCGCGAGCATGGCCGGATCGCAGTCGGGGCCGTCCATGATCTCGACGGCGTCGACCGCGCGCTCGCGCAACCGCACCACGGGCACTGTCAGCCCACGGCGACGGTCATCAGGGCCGACTCCACGGTGAGACCCGGACCGAACGCCATGGCGCAAAGCCGTTCATCGGCGGCGGTGTTCGGGGCCTCCAGAATGTGTTTCATCACGAACAGCACCGTGGCGCTGCTCATGTTGCCGTGCTGCCTCAGGGTCTCCCTGGAGGGCACCAGCTGCGCCTCGCTCAGGCCGAGCTTCGACTCGGTTTTGTCGAGAATGCTGCGCCCGCCGGGGTGGATCGCCCAGTGCGCGATGGCCTGGCTCAGCGGTACCGGCTCGGCCTCCAGCAGGGTCGTCAGCGCACCGGGTTTCCCGGCGACCGCCGCGTCGGCGTCGGGGCCCGGCCCGGGGCCCCGCGCGGTGCCCGGCCCGCCGGCACCCGCTGCCCGGAGCGGTGCCCGGCCCAGTTGCGGGTCGCGGGCGAACAGGGGCGCGAGGGCGGCTTCGATGTGCTCGTCGATGATGTGCGGCACGTAGGTGCTCAGAATCATCTCGAAGCCCTCATCGCCGATCTTCCAGGCCATGTCACCCTCACCCACCGGGGTGATCACCGTCTCGAAGAAGTCCAGGTTGAGGGCTTTCTCGCCCGGGGCCAGGGCTCGGGCGCTCACGATGCCGGCGGCCGCGCCGTCGGAGAAGAGCGACGACGCAATGATCGTGTCGGGGTCGCTGGAGGTGCGCAGGTGCAGCGAGCAGAGTTCGGCGCTGACCACGAGCACCACGGCGGTGGGGTCTGCTTCGACGAACTGCTTCGCGGTGCGCAGCGCCGGCATCGCGGCGTAGCAGCCCATGAAGCCGAGGTGGTAGCGCTGCGTCGCGGGGTTCAGGCCCAGCTCGCGCACGAGCATGTAGTCGGGGCCGGGGGCGTAGAAGCCGGTGCACGACACGGTCACGACGTGGGTCACGTCGGCAGCGTTGATGTCGGGGCAGGCCTCCAGCGCTTTACGGCCGGCTTCCACGAACAGGGTCGTCGCTTCGGTGATGTACAGCTCGTTGCGCACCCGGGTGCTGGGCACCAGCAGGCGCCGGGTGACCGGGTCGAAGAACTGCGGATCGGTGCCCGCAGCGTCGAGGTCAAGCTCGCGAATCACGGTGTGCCGGGTGTCGATTCCCGAGACGTTGAAGGAGGTGCTCACGATGCGTTGGGCCAGCCGGGTGAGCCCGGGCTGGGCCGCGAACACGTCGCGTACCTCGTCCTGAATCAGAACGGTGGGCGGAACTGCGGTTTGAAGCGCTCTCAGCGTGACGGCCATGCCCCAGTGTTACACGCCTTTCGTCCCGTTCACAGCCTATTTTCACAGCAAGATCTGCGGGGTTCCGAAGGCCGGCCAGGTCAGGCACGATCGCTGCGGGCGACCCTGCGGCGCGGCAGCCCGGCTCAGGGCAGCCGAGCGAAGAGCCGGGTGCCGGCGACCGCCAGCAGCGTTCCGACCGCGAGAATGCCCGTCACCCCGCCCAGATAGGCCACCAGCAGGGCGGGCGAGTCAGCGGATGCCCGCAGCACGCTCACGAGAAGCGCCACCCCGGTCACCGCCACCGCCGGCAGCACCCCGAACAGCAGCACCCGGCGCGTCGCCGGTCGCACCCGGCCCGGCCGCCCGCGCGGACGGGACTCCCGGCGCCCCGACAGCACCGCCCCGGCCACGCAGCCCCAGAACGCGGCCAGCAGCAGGGCGGCGACGACGTCGCTGGGCCGGTGCCACTGGTTGGCGAGGGTTGCCACGCCGGCCGTGACGGCGAACCCGGTGCCGGCCGCGGCCACCAGGGGGCGGCTGCGGGGGCTCGCCACGAGGAACACCACGAGGGCCGCGGAGGCGGCGACGGTGGTGTGCCCGGACGGGAAGGAGTTGCCCGCGTAGCCCTCCACACCGAGGTCGGGGCGGGTCAGCAGCACGTGTTTGAGCAGCTGGCTGGCGAGCAGGGCCGCGAAGGCCGCGCCGAGTGCCACCAACAGGGTCACCCAGTTGCGGCGTACCAGTGCGATCACGAGGGCCATCGACACCCCGATCACCACGGAGACGGTCGGAACCAAGTCGAGCAGGCGACGGGTGAACGGTGTCACGCTGCGCCATCCGTTCTCGGCCCCGTCGTAGGACAACTGGTCAACCAGTTGCCCGGCGGAGCTGCGCACGAAGAACACGTACAGCAGGCCGAACAGCACTGCGGTGAGCACGGCGGCACCCAGATACCGCAGCGGTTGCGCCACGGTGAGGGATGTCGATGAAGTGCGCATTCTTCAGCTTGACACGGCCGGTTCTGAGAATGCCCGGTATCAGCCCGGTAACTGCTGGGGAGCCCCCGAGCGCCGACCGACACCTGCCGGCGGCCGTTCCGGGGCTGGCCCGGCGGTCGTTCCGGGGCTCGGGCGCGGCTCAGCGGCCGGGCCGGTACTGGTCGCGCATCGTCGCCCAGTGCCGGCGCACCGGCGAGATGAGCAGGCGCGGATCGCCGATCACGTCGTTGGGCCGCAGGCCGAGCGCCCGGAACATCGGCTCGGAGCGCTGCTTGGGCACGGTGCCCAGGCCGAAGAAGTCCGCCAGGGTGAGCGTGCTGACCAGGCCGCGCTGCCCCATCAGCTCGTTCTCCCGCGCGATCATCCAGACCAGGGCCGCGGCCGCCCCCACCGGGCTGGCCTTGCGGCGAAAGATGGCCGGGTCCGCGGTCGCGACGCTCACCGTGAGCCGTCGGCAGGCCGTACGCAGCTCGGGGAGGAAGAGGGCCTCGCAGGCCGCGTCGGTCAACGCGAGCACCTCGCCGAGTCGGTCGTGGAGGTCAGCGGGAACACCGGTCAGGTCGGCGTTCTCGTCGGGCAGCGCGGCGACGCTGAGGGTCTCCAGCGCCGGCATGCCGCCCACGGCCTCGGCCGCCGCGTCGAGGACGATACGCGGTGTCAGCAGGCTGTCGGATATAAGCGCGAGCAGCGACGGGTCGAGCCCGGTCGCCATGTTCGCCGCGCTCAGCTCGGCCATCGGGTCGTCGTCGTCGATTGCGATCTGGAAGTCCGGTTCGAACTCGTGCACGGCGGCGAGGGTATGCCGGGTGAGGTGTGCCGGGATGCCGCGCTCGGCGTGGGCGAACCCCACCAGCCGGCGCAGCGCCCGGGGCGCACGCACCAGAAAGTCGCGGGGCGCCATCACCGAGCCGAGAACCCAGTCCATCAGCAGGATCTCCACCGCCACCGAGCTCCAGCGCAACGGATCGCCCGGACCGCGCTCGCTGGCCAGGGACACGATCGTGGCGACCATGTCGATGTCGTCGTCGCTGAGCTCCGCGGCGAACGGGGAGGCTGAGAAACGGTACATGATCGCGGCCTGCTCGGACTGGCCGTACTCGACGACCGGGTAGCCGGCCCCTCCGGCAGGCACCGCGCTGAGCACCCATTCGACGAGGGACCGGATGTCGGGCCAGGTGTCGGTCTCGAACGGAGGCAGGGTGTGCGCCCCCGCGTCGATGGCCTCACTGAGGCGGGCCCGGGCATCCGCCAGGCTCAGTTCCCGCACGGTGTCGTCGCCGTCGACGGAGTCGGGTTCCTGCGCGGCCATCACCGGTGCCCACTGCTCGAGAAAGCCGTCGATGGGCTCGTCGCGAACGAAGGCGTCTTTCACGACGGTGCCCATGTTGTGGTCGACGTACGCCAGGATGCTCACCTCACGGCCGCCGGGCAGGGTGACGGCGATCGCCAGGGTCTCACCGTCGCCCAGCAGGTGCGTGAGCTCATAGGCGCGGTGCGGGCGCATCTGGTCCAGGCGCAGGGTCCAGCCGGGCAGGGCGTGCCGCCGCAGGGCGACGGACCGACGGATGCGTTCGCGCAACATCTCGTCGTCGGCCAGGGTCGTGATGACCTTGAGCAGGGCGTCGGTCTGGCGCAGCCCCGCCGCATCGAGCGCGGTGCAGAAGTCCAGCAGCGTCAGGCCGGCTTCCTCGCTGCCGGCAGGGTTTCCCGGGTCCCCGGCGCTGTGCGGACCGTCCGGGCCCTCCGGGCCCTCCGGGCCCTCGGGCCAGAGTGCCGCCTCGCGGGGCTCAATCGTGGCGAGTAGCGAACTGGCGTAGCTGAGCAGCGCCACCGGGTTCGGATCACTCAGGGCGCTGTTCAGGGAATCCAGAAAGTCGACCGGCAGGTTCGCGAGCGGCAACTCCGCGTCGGGCCCGCTCGGGCGCGGCGGCGCCGCCTTGGTGGGACGC
>JBBQYN010000213.1:0-4932 GCA_038208655.1 Actinomycetales bacterium | reverse complement strand
CGGGTTCTCGTGACCGGCGCCGGCCCGATCGGGCTGCTCGCCGCGCAGGTGGCCCGGGCGTTCGGCGCATCCGTTGTCACGGTCACCGATGTGAGCGAGTTTCGACTGCAGACCGCGCGCAACCTCGGCCTCGGGGCCGTGAGCGCCGACACCGACCTGGCTGGCACGTTCGACGTGCTGCTGGAATGCTCCGGCGCCGCCGTGGCACTGACCAGCGGTATGAACACGCTCGCCCCGGCCGGCCGGGTGGTTCTGGTGGGCATGGGCGCCGACACGGTCAGCATCAACGTTCCTCTCATTCAGGGCAAAGAAATCTCCCTGACTGGGATTTTTCGCTACTCCAACACCTATCCCGCGGCCTTGGGCCTGATCGCGGGCGGCGCCGTGAATGTCGACGCCGTCATCACGCACCGTTTCGACCTGGCGCAGACGGAGGAGGCCCTCACCATCGGCCGCCGCGACCCGCTGGCCCTCAAGGTCATCGTCGCGCCCGGGCGATGAACGCGTCGGCCCGGCCGCAGATCCGGGTGATCGGCGACGGTTTCCCGCACGCCGAGCCGGGCCAGCCGGGCCAGCCGGGCGAGCCGTTCGGGTCAAACCTGATCGTGGTCCCCGACATTCTGCATGTCGCGTCTCTGGCCGCCATGACACCGCGGGGTCGCGACGCTGTGTTGTTTTTGGTGCAGTCCTTGGAGGACGAGACTCTGGTGTCGTTCGCCGCCGACATCCGTGTCGCCAGCGACTGCGCGGTGACCCTGCGCTTGATCGCGGCGAGCGACATCGTGACGCTGACCGACACGGATGCTGCGTGGCTGTTCCCCGGCGCGACCACCACCGAGGTGGTCAACCGGGTGCTGAACCTCGGCCCGTCTCTCGTGGCGGTGAGCGCAGGTGGCACGGTGAGTGTGACCACTCGGCACGAGGCCTGGTCGGTTCCCGGCGCGAGCGGGGGCTTCCTCGGCGACCTGCTGCGCACCCTCGCCCGACGTCGTGCCTGCGGCGTGACCGCGAACGAGCTGCGCGAGCAGGGTTTCCGGGGCGCACGGCGCGCCCCGGTCGAGCCGGTTACAGGCGGATCAGGCCGGGCGTCTGCACAGTCGCGGCGGTGAAGCGGGTCTGCACGTTGGCCCAGTCCACGATGTTCCAGAACGCCTTCACGTAGTCCGCTCGCACGTTGAGGTAGTCCAGGTAGTAGGCGTGCTCCCACACATCGAGCATGAGGAGCGGTACGACGCCGAGCGGTACGTTGCCCTGCTGGTCGAAGAGCTGGAAGATCACCAGGCGCTGAGCGACGGAGTCGAAGGCGAGCACCGACCAGCCCGAGCCCTGCACGCCGAGCGCGGTGGCGGTGAAGTGCGCGACGAACTTATCGAAGGAGCCGAACTGGTCGTCGATCGCGGCGGCCAGGTCGCCGACGGGCTTGTCGCCGCCGTCGGGCGACATGTTGGTCCAGAACACGGAATGATTGACGTGACCGCCGAGGTTGAAGGCGAGGTCCTTCTCCAGCTTGTTGACGTTGCCCAAGGCGCCGGCGTCGCGGGCCTCGGCGAGCTGCGCGAGGGCGTTGTTGGCGCCGGTCACGTAGGCCTGGTGGTGCTTGGAGTGATGAAGCTCCATGATCTTACCGCTGATGCTCGGCGCCAGAGCCGAGTAGTCGTAGGGCAGGTCGGGCAGGGTGTAGTCAGTCATGTGGTGCCTTTCGTCAGGTGTCCGGGGCGCACGGTGTGGGTTCGGAGTGAACGCGAACGCAACGTGTACAGACGACTCTAAAACCTCACGTACGGTTGAAGTCAAAATGAGGAGAGTCATGGCCGGCGACGCCGCATCCGTTTCGCGCCTGGCTCCGGAGGAACTGCTCACGGTGGGTGAGATGAGCGAACGCACCGGGGTGGCGGCATCCGCTCTGCGATTCTATGAGCAGCTCGGCCTGATCTCCGCGGTGCGCACCAGCGGCAACCAGCGCCGGTAGGCCTGGCACATGATTCGCCGGGTGTCGCTGATCACGGTCTCGAAACGGTTGGGTATTCCGCTGGTCGACGTGCAGCAGGCCTTCGCGTCGCTGTCGCTCGACACGGCGCCGAGCCAGGCGGACTGGCAGCGGGCGTCGCGGCGGTGGAAACGTACGCTGGAGGAACGCCGCCGGGGCATCGAACGGCTGGAACGGGAACTGACCGGATGCATCGGCTGCGGCTGCCTGTCGATGAGGGCTTGCGGGCTGCTCAACCCCGACGACGCCCTCGGCGAGTCCGGGGCCGGGCCGCGGCGGCTGAACTGACCGCGCGGGAACGGACCGCGCCTGGGCTGGCGCCGCGGCCCCGTGTTAGCGTCGGACAGTCGCCCGTTGCGCGACGTGCTGACGGTGAGAGCCGCCGCCCCAACGAAGAGAGCAGCCCATGAAGACGTCACTGATGCCGCAGACCGACCTGAACACGTCCAACGTCATGCTGGGGCTGATGCGCATCAGCGCGCTGACCGATGCGCAGATTCGGGACCTCATCGCCGCCGCGCGTGAGGCCGGCATCAACTATTTCGACCACGCTGACATCTACGGGGACACCCGGCACGGCTGCGAGCGCCGCTTCGGCGACGCGATCACGTTCACGCCCGCGGAGCGTGAGGCCGTCGTGATCCAGTCGAAGGTCGGCATCCGCCCGGGCTACTTCGATTTTTCCCGCGAGCACATTCTCACGTCGGTCGACGAGTCCCTGGCCGCGTTGCAACTGGACTACCTCGACACCCTGCTGCTGCACCGCCCCGACACTCTCGTGGAGCCCGAGGAGGTGGCCGCCGCCTTCGACGAGCTGCACGCCGCCGGCAAGGTGCGGCACTTCGGGCTGTCCAACCACACGCCCGGACAGACCGACCTGCTGCGCAAGTACGTGAACCAGCCGCTGGCGATCAACCAGGTGCAGCTGAGCATCACGCACGCTCCGCTCATCGCGCAGGGCGTCGCCGCGAACATGGCGGCGCTGGACCAGTCCATCAGCCGCGACAACGGTCTGCTCGATTACAGCCGGCTGCACGACATCACCCTGCAGGCATGGTCGCCGTTCCAGAAGGTCTTCTTCGACGGTGTGTTCATGGGCGACCGGGAGCACTTCGCCGAACTCAACGACGTGATCGACGACCTGGCCGCAACATACGACGTGGCCCCGGAGGCCATCGCCGTCGCGTGGATCACCCGGCACCCCGCAAACATGCAGGTGGTGCTCGGCACCACGACCATCGAACGGATGCAGCGCAGCGCGCTGGGATCGGACCTCCCGTTGACCCGCCCCGAGTGGTACCGCCTGTTCACCGCCGCCGGGCACACGCTGCCGTAGCGAGCCGAGCCAGCCGCGTCGCCGGGCCACCGGGGCGCCGGGGCGCCGGGCCACCGGGGCGCCGGGGCGCCGGGCCGCCGGGCCGGGCAGGCTTGTCGCATCCGCTCTCCCCCTGCCACTGTGGCTTATTCAGGAAAACCGCGGGCTCCGACCAAGGCCGCCGCACAGATCCGGGGGTGCGCCCACGGCGTCCGGCCGGATTTCCTGAACTCGCCACACGAGTAGGCGCGGGCAGCATGGACGAGGTGAGCGCGGGGGCGGGGGCACAGGCGCGAGCGGGGGCCGGGGCTGGGCGGTGGCTGCCGGTCGCGACCGTCGTGGTCGCCGGTGTCAGCGCCGCGACGCTGCTGCTGATCCCGTTTAGGTACGACGACCCGCGGCGCTGGCAGTTTGTGGGGCTCATCCCGGTGAGCGGTGTCGTCGGTGCCGTCGCCGCGCTGCTCCGCCTGCTGCGCCCGGCGCCGGACCTGGTGCGCGATCGGGTGCTGCTCGTGCTCAACGCCTTAGTCGCGGTCGGGCTGCTGCCCGCGCTCGGGGCGTTGGTCGTTCTGGCCAGTGGGCCGTGACCGCGGGGTGATTGCCGCGGCTGCCGCGAGTGGCCCGCGCGAGCGCATCGCTACACTCAAGACATGGCCCTGCTCTATGACGCCGTGCTGCGTCCGTCCAAGACCGAAATCGTCACCGCGTGGGCGCCGACCCAGCCGTGGTTCTCCGGGGAAAACCTGGAGGTGACCCGGGAGGCATCGTTCCGGTTCGACGACCCCGACGGCGAGGTCGGCATCGAAACGCTGCTCGTGCGCGCCGGCACCGGCCCGCTGCTGCAGATTCCGCTTACCTACCGCGGCGCCCCGCTCGCCGGCGCCGAAGCCTGGCTGATCGGCACCATGACGCACTCGGTGCTCGGCGACCGCTGGGTCTATGACGGCACCGGCGACCCGGCCTATCTGCTGGCCGTCGCCACCGCAGCCCGCACCGGCGGCAGCCACGCCGAGCAGTTCATCGACCACGGCGGGGTTCCCGTGCCCGTCGAATCCAGCGCGAGCGTGCACGGCAGCGGACGGGCCGGAACGCCGGTGCGGGCGGTGACCGGGCCCAGCAGCGCAAGCGACGACGCGCAGGCGAGCGTGGTGACCGCCGGGAGTGTGACGGTGACCGTGTTGCGGGTGCTCGGGGCATCCGCTTCGGAAGCGGCGACCACGGCGGCAACGCTGTCGGGCACCTGGCCCGGTCAGGCCGAGCCACTGCTGCTGGTCACGGTAGAACTGGGTCTCGACGGTATTCGCTGATTAGCTTGCGGGGGGCCATGGCGGTCTCGACAAGCTCGACCAACGCAAGGGGCGCGACCGCGCAGGCACAT
This sequence comes from Actinomycetales bacterium, assembly GCA_038208655.1. Lineage (GTDB taxonomy): Bacteria > Actinomycetota > Actinomycetes > Actinomycetales > Microbacteriaceae > Cryobacterium. The sequence continues at coordinate 252 of JBBQYN010000213.1, read as the reverse complement.
CGCTGATCGAGCTTGTCGAGATCGCCATTCTCGGGCCCATGGCGGTCTTGACAAGCTCGACCAACGCGGGGCGGTGACAGGGCTCGGCAGGCTCGGATGAGGGCCGAGACTGACGCCGCGGGCCGCTTAAACTCAAACCATGCCCCGCGTTGTTGTCGTGCTTCCCCTCACGCCGCTGCAGACCGGTGACCGGTTCGCGGTGGCCGACTGGCCGCTGCACATCACCGTGTTGGCGCCGTTTCTCACGGATGC
>JBBQYN010000212.1:0-4950 GCA_038208655.1 Actinomycetales bacterium | reverse complement strand
GCCTCGTGCGCCGCTCCAGCCTCGAAGACGTCTTCCTGCGCCTCACCGGACGGGCGCTGATCGAATGACCGCGACCGGCCCGGCCGCGCTTGTGACCCGCACTCGGCGCTGGGGCTCTTGGTATGTCGCTGAGCACCGGCTTCGGTCGCTGCGCACGTATACGCAGACCGTGACCGTGACAGCGATCGGCAACCCCCTCATCTACCTGTACGCCCTGGGCGTCGGCCTGGCGACCCTCGTGGACGGCAACGCCGGCGGGTCGGGCGTGACCGGAGTGAGCTACCTCGTGTTCGTGGCGCCGGCGCTGCTCGCGAGCGCGGCGATCGCGGTCGCCACCGATGAGTTCGGTTACCCGATCATGCTCGGTTTCAAATGGAACCCGATCTTCTTCGGCATGAACGCCTCCAGCATCCAGCCGGGGCAGATCATCAACGGGATCGTCATCTCGGTGGCCATCCGCATGTTCGTGACCTGCGTGATCTTCTTCCTGTTCATGCTGGTCTTCGGTGCGGCGCCGGGGCCGTTCGGCTGGGTCGCCGTCGTCGTCGCCCTGCTCACCGGCCTCGCCTTCGGAGCCCTGTTCATGGCGTACTCGGCGACGCTGATCGACGACAGCGGGCAGATCGCCATGGTGATGCGCTTCGTCATTTTGCCGATGACACTGTTCTCCGGCACGTTCTTCCCGCTCAGTGTGCTGCCGCCGTACCTGCAGTGGATCGGCTGGATCTCCCCGCTCTGGCACGGCACCGAACTGTCCCGAGTGTTCGCGTACGGCCTGGCCGAACCCCTGTGGCTGAGCGTCGTGCACGTGGTGTACCTGGCCGGGCTGCTCGTCGTCGGATGGACGCTCGCGCGCCGCATCACGGTGCGGAGGCTGAACACGTGACGGGCGCGAATATGCCGGCGGAGGCATCCGTCCTGCCGAACGGCCGGGGGCGCAGCGCACTGTACGCCGGGAACGCGCGCAGCGTGATGTTGCGCGGCTGGCGAGCCACCCGCAGCACCAACTGGCTCGTGGTCGTGAGCGGGTTCGTCGAGCCGGTCTTCTACCTGCTCTCGATGGGGCTGGGCCTCGGCGCGCTCATCGGCACCGTCACGACAGCGTCGGGGCAGAGCGTGCCGTACGCGGCATTCATCGCGCCGGCGCTGCTGGCGGTCGCGGCGATGAACGGGGCGATCTACGACTCCACCTGGAACGTGTTCTTCAAGATGCAGTTCGCCAAACTCTACGAGGGCATGCTCGCCACCAGCCTCGGCCCGCTCGACGTGGCGCTGGGGGAGATCACGCTCGCGCTGCTGCGCGGCGCGCTGTACGGCACCGGGTTTCTGCTCGTGATGCAGGCGCTGGGCCTGAACCTGTCCTGGTGGGCGCTGCTCGCGCTGCCGGCGGTGCTGCTGATCGCGTGTGGTTTCGCATCCGTCGGCATGGCGATCACGAGCTACATGAAGACGTTCCAGCAGATGGACTGGATCACCTTCGTGCTGCTACCGATGTTCCTGTTCTCGGCCAGGTTCTACCCGCTCAGCGTGTACCCGCAGGGCCTGCAATACCTGATCATGGCGCTGCCGCTGTGGCACGGCGTGGAACTGGTGCGCGCGCTGACCACCGGCATGGTCGATGTGGGCGTGCTCTGGCACGTGCTGTACTACGCGGTGATGACCGCGATCGGCCTGGTCGCCACCACGCGGCGGCTGCGCGCCCTGTTCCTCGACTGACCAGCTCGACGAACCGGGCGCGCGCCTCATGCGACTACCGGTCCAGGTCGAGGTCCTTGGTCTCCCGCAGCAGAATGAGCGCGACGAGGGTGATCACGGCCATGCTGGAGAGGTAGATGCCCACCCAGAAGGGGCTGCCCTCACCCACGGTCCACAGCCAGATCGCGATGAACGGGGCCACGGCCGCGCCGAGGATCGAGCTCATGTTGTACGCGAACGCCGAGCCGGTGTACCGCACGGCGGTGGGGAACAGCTCGGGCAGCAGCGCGCCCATCGGGCCGAAGGTCATGCCCATCAAAGAGAACCCGATGATGAGGAACAGCATCACGCTCAGGTCGCCGCCGCCGAGCAGCGGCACGAACAGCAGGCCGAAGATCACGATGGCGATGGTCACGATGATCAGCGTCTTGCGGCGTCCGTGCTTGTCGGCCCAGGGACCGGATGCGAGGGTGAACACTCCGAAGAACACCACGCCGAGGATCATCATGAGGATGAACGTGTTGTAGCTGAACCCGAGACCGGGCAGCTCCGCATCCGTTGCCGCGCGACCGTAACCGAGGGTGAACGTGGTCATCAGGTAGAACAACACGTAGGTGGCCAGCATGATGAACGTGCCGAGGATCAGCTCGCGCCAGTTGCTGCGGAACACCGCGGCTAGCGGCAGCTTCTCGACCCGCTTGGTTTTCACGGCCTTGGTGAAGGTTTCGCTTTCGACCAGCTTGAGGCGAACCCAAAGGCCCACAATCACCATCACGGCCGAGAACAGGAACGGGATGCGCCAGGCCCAGTCGAGGAAGGCGTCGGACGGGCGGGTGGGGTCATCCGACGGCAACGCGAACGCGATGATGAGGAACAGGCCGTTGGCGATGATGAAACCGAGCGGGGCGCCGACCTGCGGGAACGTGCCGTACCAGGCGCGTTTGCCGACGGGGGCGTTCTCGGTGGCGACCAGCGCCGCGCCGCTCCACTCGCCGCCGAGCGCAAAGCCCTGGGCGAGGCGCAGAATGACCAGCATGAGTGGGGCCCACCAGCCAATCATGGCGTAGGTGGGCAGCAGCCCGATCAGAAACGTGGCGATGCCCATCGTGAGCAGGGCGCCCACAAGGGTGGCCTTGCGGCCTTTGCGGTCGCCGAAGTGGCCGAAGAACAGCGCGCCGATCGGGCGGGCGACCATCGCGGCACCGAACACGGCGAAGGAGGCCAGCAGCGCGGTGGTCGGGTCTCCGGTGGGGAAGAACAGGTACGGGAACACCAGCACCGCGGCGGTGGCGTACACGTAGAAGTCGTAGAACTCGATGGTCGTGCCGATGAGGCTGGCCAGGATGACGCGGTGTTTGGGATTGAGGGGAGCGGCCGGGGCGTCTGGGGCGCCGGCGGAACCCGGCAGCGGTGCCGAGGTGGTGGGGGAAGACATGGGCGTTACGTTCCTTCGTGAAGCAGGGCGGGCCACCGCTGATCGGCGTCGATCAGAGCGCCGTGGCTGGGTGAGGGAAAACTCGGCCGCTTGTGACGGCACCCCAAAACTGTACGCCCCGACGGCCCCGCACCGCTCCCGGCAACGGCGCCGCGGCCGTCGGGCGCTGTGCGGCGGCACGGCGAGTGCTCGTGCGCCCGATACGCCCAGGCCCGACCGTCATGCGTCCCAAACGTGCACATGCGCCCGAATTTCGGGCGCATGTGCACGTTTGGCCGTCATGAACGAAAACGGATGCAATTATCGGGCGCATGAGCGACGGGCGCGCCGCCACGGGCACCGCGGGCGCTGTTACGCACCCGGGCAGTGCCCCGAAAGGGAGTGCAGCACACGCACGGTGTCGAGCGCGGCCGAGGCCGCCTCGGCGCCCTTGTCTTCCTTCGAGCCGGGCAGTCCGGCCCGGTCCAGGCCCTGCTGTTCGGTGTCGAGGGTGAGCACGCCGAAACCCACCGGCTTGCCGGCGTCCAAGGCGACGCGGGTGAGGCCATCCGTTGCCGCCGCCGAGACGTACTCAAAGTGCGGGGTTCCGCCGCGAATGATCACGCCGAGCGCCACGACGGCGTCGGCGCCGTTTTCGAGGGCGATTTTGCAGGCGACGGGCAGTTCGAAGCTGCCGGGTACCCGCACGAGCGAGAACTTGGCACCGGATGCCTCGAGCACCCGGGTCGCACCGGCGATCAGCCCGTCGGTGATCACGTCGTGCCACCGGCCGGCCACGATGACCACATTCAGTCCGGTGCCGTCCACCTCAATGTCGGGTACGCCTTCTGCACTCATACGGCCTGTCCTTTCAGAATGTCTGCTGCGGCCAGGTGGTGGCCCATCCGGTCGCGCTTGGCGGCCAGATATCCCTCATTATGACTGCCGACGCCCACGATCAGGGGTACCCGTTCGGTCACGAGCACGCCGCGAGCCTCCAACTGGGCGACCTTGTCGGGGTTGTTGGTGAGCAGTCGCACCTCGGACAGGCCGAGCTCGGCGAGGATGCTGGTAGCCGCGCTGTAGTCGCGGCTGTCCCCGGGCAGGCCCAACGCCAGGTTCGCGTCGAGGGTGTCGAGGCCGTCTTCCTGCAGGGAGTAGGCGCGCAGCTTGTTGATCAGGCCGATGCCGCGGCCCTCCTGCCCGCGCAGGTATACGACGACGCCGCCGTCTCGCTGCACGGCGTCGAGGGATTCGTCCAGCTGCGGGCCGCATTCGCATTTGAGGGAGCCGAACGCTTCGCCGGTGAGGCACTCGGAGTGCACCCGCACCAGCGCCCCGTTGGTGGGGGTGCCCACGATCAGGGCGACATGGTCGGCTCCGGTCATGCGGTCGCGGTAGGCGCGCACCCGAAACGTGCCGTGCCGGGTGGGTACCTGGGTCTCCACCTCGAAGTCGACCCGCGGGGACTCCTCGATCGGGCTGATCGTGGGCAGCGGGGCGTCGCCGTGGAATTCGTCGAGGTACACGATGAGGTCGGCGATGGTGATCACGTCGACTCCTTCGCGTTCGCCCATTTCGAGCAGGCCGGGCAGGCGCATCATTTCGCCGTCGTCGGCGACGATCTCGGCGATCGCGGCGACGGGCAGCAGTCCGGCCAGCTTCATGAGGTCCACGGCCGCTTCGGTGTGGCCGCTGCGTTCGCGCACGCCGCCGTCGCGGGCGCGCAGCGGCAGGATGTGGCCGGGGCGGTGCAGGCTGACCGGCACCGAGGCCGGGTCGGCGAGCACCCGGAGGGTGTGGGCGCGGTCGGCGGCGCTGATTCCGGTGGAGAGCCGGTC
>JBBQYN010000211.1:0-4978 GCA_038208655.1 Actinomycetales bacterium | reverse complement strand
GACCGTTCCGATGGCGATCGACAGCACGAAGAGCAGGAAGTTGTCGATGGCGAAGAACACGAAGATACCACCGTGCGGTGCCTGGCTGATGACGCCCCACATCATGCTGAGCCCACCGGTGACGGCGGCGCCGAGCATGCTGGCAGGGATGACGCGGAACACGTCGGCGGCGGCGAACGGGATGGCGCCTTCGGAGATGAAGGACGCTCCGAGCAGCCAGGCCGCCTTGCCGTTCTCCCGCTCGGCGATGCTGGACAGGCGTTTGTCGAGCACGGTGGCCAGGGCCATCGCGAGCGGCGGCACCATGCCGGCGGACATGACGGCGGCCATGATCTGCCACGGCGCCGGGTCGGCGATGGTCGCGGCACCGAGGCCGGCAACGGCAAAGGCGTAGGCCACCTTGTTGACCGGTCCACCGAGGTCAAAGGCCATCATGAGGCCCAGGATCACGCCGAGCAGAATGGCCGAGGCGCCGGTAAGGCCGTTCAGCCAGTCGGAGAGGGCCACGGTCAGGGCCGCGATCGGCCCGCCGAGCACGAGGAACATCAATCCCGACGCGACGATCGAGGCGATCAGCGGAATAATGACCACGGGCATCAGGCTGCGCAGCCAGCGCGGCACGTTGAGGCGGGCGAAGCTCGCCGCCACGACGCCGGCAAGGAGGCCGCCGACGATGCCGCCGAGGAAGCCGGCACCCATGAATCCGGCGACGGCACCGGCGACGAAGCCCGGTGCGATGCCGGGGCGGTCAGCGATGGCGAAGGCGATGTATCCGGCCAGGGCCGGAACCAGGAAACCCATCGACAGGGCGCCGATCTTGAAGAAGACCGCGCCGAGGTAGGCCAGCAGGCCGGCATCGGGAAGGTTCCAGAGGCTGTTGTTGATGACGATGTCATCGGCCACGTCGGTGATGCGGTACCCGCCGAGCAGGAAGCCGAGGGCGATGAGCAGCCCTCCGCCGGCGACGAACGGGATCATGTAGCTGACACCGGTCAGCAGGGCGCGCTTGACCTTCTGGCCGAAGTGCTCGTTGGCCTCGGTGGAATCGTCGGCGACCGCTCCGGCACCGCCGGCAACGCGGCGGGCGTTGGGGTTCTCGGACGCCGCGATGGCCTCCTGGATCATCTTGCCCGGTTCGTCGATGCCACGCTTCACGGGGGAACTGATCAGCGGCTTGCCGGCGAAACGTTCCCGGCCGCGCACGTCCACGTCGACGGCGAAGATCACGGCGTCGGCAGCATTGATCACCGAGGCGGGCAGCGGGGTGGCTCCGGCGGAACCCTGCGTTTCGACCTGCAGGTCGACGCCGGCTTCCTTCGCGGCGGCCACGAGGGCATCCGCTGCCATGTAGGTGTGCGCGATGCCGGTGGGGCAGGCGGTCACGGCCACGATGCGCTTGGTGGCGCTGTGCGCGCCGGAGCCGGTGCCGGTGGTGGTTCCGAAGTCGGGCACGCTGCCGGCGGGCACGGCCACCGGCGCGACGACGGCCGCGACGAGATCGACGATCTCGGCGGAGGAGCCGGCCGCACGCAGTGCAGCGGTGAAGTCCTTCTTCATGAGCGACCGGGCCAGCTTGGACAGCAGCTGGAGGTGCTCCTGGTCTGCACCGTCGGGGGCGGCGATGAAGAACACCAGGTCCGCAGGGCCGTCTTTCGCGCCGAAGTCGACCGGGGTGGCCAGCCGGGCGAAAGCCAGGGTGGGTTCGGTGACCGCGCTGGAACGGCAGTGCGGAATCGCGAGTCCACCGGGAATGCCGGTGGAGGTCTTGTTCTCGCGGGCCAGGGCGTCGGCGAAAAGTCCGTCGACCTCGGTGGCACGACCGGCGGCAACGACGAGTTCGGCGAGCTGCCGAATGACGCTGGACGGGTCGGTACCCAGGTTGCTGTCCAGAGCAACAAGCCCCGGCGTTATCAGTGCACTCACTGGTCATCCTCCTTTGGATGGGTGGGAAAAGCCGTCACGGTGACGACAGTGGGATTGGTCTGTTCGAGGGCCGGGACCGTGGATCCCGGCAGGGAGGCTGCGGCGGCGCCGTGGGCGGCGGCCTGTCGCAGGCACTCGGCGGGGCTGGCCCCGGTGGCGGCACGCAGCAGGTAGCCGGCCAGGGCGGAATCGCCCGCTCCGACGGTGCTGACGGCCACAATGGGTGGGCTCTGGGCCAGCCAGTAGCCCTCGGCCGTGACCAGCAGGGCGCCTTTGGAGCCGAGCGTCGCCAGCACCGCGCCGACACCGGCGGTGATGAGGGTCTGCGAGGCGCGGGCAGCCAGATGCGGGTCGGCTTCGAGGCTGTCCGGGTCGGAGATGCCGGTGAGTTCGGCGAGCTCGTCGGCGTTGGGCTTGAGGAGGTCGGGGCCCGCGGCGACGGATGCCGACAGCGGCGCTCCCGAGGAATCGATCGCGACCCGGGGTGCGGCCGCGCCGAAGCGGGCACGCAGGCTGCGGGTGAGGTCGGCGTAGAACTCGGCGGGCACGCCCGGCGGCAGGGATCCGGCCAGCACCAGCCAGCTGGCACCGTCGGCCTGGCGCAGCACGAGCTCGATCAGGTCGGCCTGCTGGGCAGTGCTCAGCGCCGGGCCCGGCTCGTTGACCTTGGTGGTGGTGCCGTCGGGTTCGGTGATGGCGACGTTGCTACGCAGCGTAGCGCCGATGGGCAGGCCCAGGTGTGGGATGTTCTGCTCGCGCAGGGCCCGCAGCACCGGGTCGGCCGTATCGCCGGGGAGGATCGCGAGGCTTTTCACGCCGGAGGCTTCGAGGGCGCGGCAGATATTCACGCCTTTGCCGCCGGGTTCCTGGTGCGCGGTCACGGCTCGTTGCACCTCGCCGCGTACGAGTGCCCCGGGCAGCTCGATGGTGCGGTCGAGGCTCGGGTTGGGGGTTAGCGTAACGATCACGCGATCACGACCTCTACGTCGGCCGCGGCGAGTGCCGCGGCAAGTTCTGGGCTGGGGGGAGCGTCGGTGATCAGCGTGTCGATCTCGCCGAGGGAGGCGAAGCGCACCAGGGTTTCTTCGCCGAGCTTGCTGGAATCGGCCAGGGCCACCACTCGGCGGGCGGACTGCACGATGGCCATCTTCACGCCGGCCTCGACGGAGTCGGGAGTGCTCAGTCCGAAGACCGGGTGCACGCCGTTGGCGCCGATGAATGCGATGTCGGGGCGCAGCGCATCAAGCTGTTCGATCGTGGTGCGGCCCACGATGGCGCGGGTGAGTCCGCGCACCCGGCCGCCGAGGATGTGCAGCTGGATCGCCTCGGTGCCCGAGAGCTTGTAGGCGATGGGGATGGCGTTGGTGATCACAAGCAGCGGGTCGCCACCGGGGGTCGGGCACCAGTCCAGCAGCAGGTCGGCGAGACGCTCGGTTGTGGTGCCCGCGTCGAGCACGATGGACCCGGTGCGGTCCAACGGAACCAGGGCTAGTGCCGCGGCGGCGATGCGGGACTTTTCGTCGAGGCGCTGGGCCTGGCGTTCTTCGAGGCTCGGCTCCGAGAGGCTTTGCCGGTCGGAGCTCACGGCGCCGCCGTGCACACGGCGCAGTCGGCCCGTGTTTTCGAGGGTGGAGAGATCGCGGCGCACGGTTTCGGGGGTGACGTTGAACCGGGTGGCGAGGTCCTGCACGGTGACGCGGCCCCATTCGGTGACGAGGTCGGCAATGAGTAACTGACGTTCTTCGGCGAACACGATGCCTCCTCGACTCTGAGTGGATGAAACGGGCTGAAACGGGCCCAAACAGTGCTTGTTCCGCTTGGTGAATTCGACTGTAGCTGTGTTTACCTGTGCATGCAAGACAAAACACAGATAAACAAAGAATCTTTTTCCGGGCCGCTCCCGGCGCTGCCGGAGCGGCCCGCGCGGGCGTGTCGGAGGGCCGGGTTAGCGTGGGCAGTATGAAAATTCTGCACACCTCGGACTGGCACATCGGGCGCACCTTTCATACCCATCCCACGCTCGATCACCTGGGTACGGTTCTCGCCGCGCTGGTGCGGGTCGTGCGCGAGCGCGGCATTGACGTGGTCGTGGTCGCCGGTGACGTGTTCGACTCGGGGATGCCGTCCAAGGCGAGCCTTGAGCTGCTCAGCCGGGTTCTCCGCGACCTCAAAGACGCCGGCGCGGTCGTGGTGATGACCAGCGGCAACCACGATTCCGCCGCACGCCTGGGCTTCCAGGCTGAGTGGGCACGGCTGGCCGGCATCCACATCATCACCCGGCACGACGAGTACCTCGAACCGGTCACCGTGAGCGACGCCCACGGCGACGTGCACGTCTACGGCATCCCCTACCTGGAGCCGGTCATCATCCGGCACCACTACCCCGACGTGGTGCTCAAGACCCATGAGCAGGTGCTCGGTATGGTGATGGACCGGGTGCGTGCCGACGCGGCCGGCCGCGGTGGCCGCTGGGTGGTGCTCGCGCACTGCTTCGCGGCCGGCATCGCCCCGGCCACCGAGGCCAGCGACGTGGAGCGCGACATCACCGCGGGTGGACTCGACGTTGTCTCGACCCGGGTGTTCGGGGGAGCGGACTACGTGGCGCTCGGGCACATCCATGGCCGCGCGACCCTGTCTCCCGGTGTGCGCTACTCCGGTGCTCCGCTGCACTACTCCTTCGCGGAGGCCGGCAAACCGCGCGGCACCTGGCTGGTCGAGCTGGGTGCACCCGGCACACCGGTCGCGGCCGAGTGGGTGCCGCTGCCCGTGCCCCGACGGCTGAGTGAACTGCGCGGCACGCTCGAGGAGCTGCTCACCGACGCGCGGTTCACCGATCAGCAGCAGGACTGGGTCAAGGCCATCGTGACCGATCGGGTGCGCCCCCTCGACGGCATGCGCCAGCTGCACGACCGGTTCCCGCACTGTGTGGCCCTCGAGCACCGCCCCGACGTCACCGTGACGCCCGACGAGGCCAGCTATGGCGACCGCATCCGCTCGAAAACAGACCCCGAGATCGTCGCCGGTTTTCTCGAGTACGTGCGCAACGGCGTGGGGC
>JBBQYN010000210.1:0-4997 GCA_038208655.1 Actinomycetales bacterium | reverse complement strand
CCACGACCAAGGACGAATTCACCGCATGACACACACGCAGGTTGTTCAAAACAGCGGTCCCTTCCGCGCCGGAGACCGGGCTCAGCTCACCGGACCGAAGGGACGTTTGAACACGATCTCACTGGTACCCGGCAAGGTCTTTCACACCCATCGGGGAATCGTGGCCCACGACGACATCATCGGACAGCCCGACGGGTCGGTCGTCAGCAACAATGTGGGCGTGGAACACCTTGTACTGCGGCCGCTTCTGAACGATTTCGTCATGTCGATGCCCCGGGGCGCCGCGATCATCTACCCCAAGGACGCCGCGCAGATCATCGCCCAGGCGGACATCTTCCCCGGTGCCACGGTCGTGGAGGCCGGGGTCGGCTCCGGGGCCCTCTCGCTCTGGCTGCTGCGCGCCATCGGGCCGGCGGGCCGGCTTGCCTCGTTCGAACGCCGGGATGAATTCGCGGACGTCGCCCGTGACAACATCGCCACCTTCCTCGGTTCTGACCCGGAGAACTGGACGATCACGCTCGGCGACCTCGCCGACACCCTGCCCGAGACCCTGCCCGCGCAGAGCGTGGACCGCGTCGTGCTTGACATGCTCGCGCCCTGGGAATGCCTGGGCGTGGTGTCCGACGCCCTCAAGCCCGGTGGCGTGGTGCTCTGCTACGTGGCCACGGTCACGCAGCTGTCCCGTGTCGCCGAGGCGATTCGCGGCACGGGTTTGTATACCAACCCGGATTCCAACGAGACGATGATTCGCGGGTGGCATGTGGAGGGGCTGGCCGTGCGGCCGGACCACCGCATGATCGGCCACACCGGGTTCCTGATCACGGCACGCCGACTGGCACCCGACACGATTCTGCCCGAGCTGAAGCGTCGACCCAGCAAGACGGACTTCGACGATGCCGATTTCGAGGCCTGGACACCCGGAGCCCTGGGCGAACGCAACGTAAGCGGTAAGAGCCTGCGCAAACGTGCCCGCGCCGCAGGGGCGAGCGCCGCCCTGTCCAAGGGGCGCGACCTGGCCGCCGGATCGACCACCGAATCGGCCACTCCTGCGCCCGATGGTGTGGTGCCGGCCGACACTCCGGCCGTCGACGAAGTTATCCCCAGCACCGCACCGGGCACGATTGCCCCTCCCGCCGCCGATTAGGATGGGTGAGGCCCGAATACCGGCATCATCGACGCCTGTCCGCCGGCGTTATCGCAACTGAGAAGAGGACTTGTGCGCAAGCAAACGGCACTGATTGCCACCACCGGAGTACTGCTGCTGAGTTTGACCGCGTGCAGCAGTCCCGGCGCAACCATGGCCGATTGTGAGCCGGTCGTCTCCGCGGGCCCCGCGTCGGACCTGATCACCGTGGACGGTGCCTTCGGCACGGCGCCCGACGTCGACTTTCCCACCCCGCTCAAGACCGACACCACCGAACGCAGCGAGATCATCGCCGGCTCCGGCGACCCCGTCGTGAACGGTCAGAAGATCCAGATCGACCTCAGCGTTTTCAACGGCACCACGGGCGAGGCGATCGAGGAAAGCGCCTACGACGGCAGCACCCTGGCCAGCTTCGTGCTCAACGAGAACACCATCGCCGGGCTGACCGACGGACTGACCTGCACCCAGGTCGGCTCCCGGGTGGTCCTCGCCGTGTCACCCGATGACGCCTTCGGACCCCAGGGCGGAAACGAAGCCATCGGCGTCGCCGCGACCGACAGCATCGTCTTCGTCGTCGACGTGGTGAAGAGCTACCTCACGCGCGCCGACGGCGCCCCTCAGGCGCCGGAAGCCGGCTTCCCGTCGGTGGTCCTGGATGACAGCGGCACCCCCGGCATCACCGTTCCCGCCGGTGACGCACCGACAGACCTCGAGATTAGCGTGCTTAAGAAGGGTGCCGGAGAAAGCGTCGAAGAGGGCGATCCGGTCACCGTGCACTACACCGGCGTGCTCTGGGAAACCGGTGCCGTGTTCGACTCCAGCTGGGAGGCCGGACAGCCCGCCGAGTTCGTGGCGGCTGACGGAGCCCAAACCCAGGGTGGCGTCATCTCCGGCTTCGCCGATGCCCTCATCGGCCAGACCGTCGGCTCGCAGATCATCGCCGTGATCCCGCCCGACCAGGGCTACGGCGATCAGGCCTCCGGCACCATCCCGGCCGGGTCGACTCTGATCTTCGTCGTCGACATTCTCGGCGTCAACTAGACCGCCCTCCATGGTCACGGTCGAAGAACGGCTGTTCAGCCTCGTTCTCGCGCTTATCGCGACCGAGACGGGGCTGACCCGTGGCGAGATCCTGTCCACGGTGCAGGGCTACCGCCAGCGCTACAGCGCCGGCCACGACAACGCCAGTCTGGAACGCCAATTCGAACGCGACAAGGACGACCTGCGGGAACTGGGCATTCCGTTGGAAACGGTCGACCCGCACGACCGGATGACCGCTCGCTACCGCATTCCCAAAGGGCTCTACGACCTGCCCGGCGATGTGCGCTTCTCACCCGACGAACTCATGCTGCTGACCCTGGCCGCCACGGTCTGGCGGGAAGGCTCCCTGTCTGCGGAATCCCGGCGGGCCCTGACCAAGCTGAATTCCCTCGGGGTCGGCGCCAGCGACCCGGTACTGGGGTACGCGCCGACGCTGCGCACCCGCGATGCCGCTTTCGCCCCCCTGAACAGGTCGCTGGACCGCGCTGAGGTGGTCGCCTTCCGGTACTTGAAGCCGGGCGAGACGGTACCGACCCGGCGTGTGGTCACTCCTCGCGCCGTGGTGCAGTACGACGGCCGCTGGCACCTGTACGCCAGTGACGAGCAGGCGAACGCCCCGCGCACCTTTCTGCTGTCCCGTATCGTCGGGCCCGTGGTGGCGCTGCCGGGCTCGGAATACCGTGCCGATGACACCCTCACCGCCCGGCGGGCCCTCGACGAACTCGATGCCCTTTGGCAGTCCAACACGGCCACGATCACAGTCACGCCCGGCAGCGATGCGGCCATCCGTTTGGGTAAACGCCGCATCAACACCGAGGGGGACAGTGTGAGCCTGCACTACACCGACCTGAATATCCTGGCCGACGAGCTCGCCGGTTTCGGGCCCGAAGTGCGCGTGAGCAGTCCGGACTCCTTGCGCGCCGCAGTGCTGCACCGCCTGCAACGGGTGCAGCGCGAACATGCCGCTGAGCAGGTGCCCGCATGACCGCCACGCCCCGGTTCGGCCGAGCCGACCGGCTCGCGTTCCTGCTGGCGCTGGTGCCGTACCTGCAGGACCACGACGATGTCAGTGTGACGGATGTCGCCGCCCACTTCGGCTTTCCCGCCGAAACGGTACGGGAAGCGGTGCGGCTGATCGCCATATCGGGCGTTCCCGGCGAAACCCATCAGTACCAGCACGGCGACCTGTTCGACATCCACTGGGACCAGTTCGAAGAACACGACCGGATCGTGTTGACCCACCTCGTCGGCATCGACGACGCACCACGCTTCTCTGCCCGGGAAGCGGCCGCACTCATCGCCGGCCTGCAGTACCTCTCGGCGTTGCCGGAGAACGCCGACCGGGAGGCCATCGCGACCCTGATGGCCAAGCTCACCCGCGGAGCGTCCGCCCCACCCACCCAGCTGCTGGCCTCCAGCTCCGGGTCCGATCAGGCCCTGGCCATCGTGAACGCCGCCGTGCACAACGATGTGCAGGTGGAGTTCGACTACCTGAACGCGCGCGGCGAGCAGGAACACCGCCTGGTGGACCCCCTTCGCATGGAGTCTGTGGACCGGGACTGGTACCTGCGCGGCTGGTGCCACCTCAGGGAGGCCGTGCGCACCTTCCGGCTGGACCGGATGGGACGACTGCGCGCCACCGACGTTCCCCGCAGCAGCCATGGCGTGGCGACCCTGCCGGACTCGCTGTTCGAACATTCCCATGACGACCTCGTCGTGGTGCTTGCCCTTCCCGAGTCGGCCGTGGCGCTGCTGGCCGACTACCAGCCCGAACGGCTGCACGCCGCTTCTGGTGCCGTGGCCGGCAATGCCGGTGAGCCCGGACAGGTGCGCGTACGGTTGCGCGTTGCCAGCTTTCACGGACTGAAACGACTGGTTGCGGGTCTTCCCGGCGTGGTCACCGTGCTCGAACCGGCCGCCGCCCGCCGGGTCGTCGCGGACTGGGCGGCGCTGGGCGCGGCCCAATACACAGACACGACACCGCCTGAATCGGTCGCCTAGATGCCATGGTGGTCCTGGGTGCTGATCTGGGTGGGACTGGCCGCGCTGCTGGTGCTGGTACTGGTGATCTGCGCGGTCCTGCTCTTTCGCAAGCTGATGGCCCTCGGCGACGCCGTGTCTCACCTCGGCGACCAGATCGACGCGGCCACCGCCGCCGGGCAACGCGTCCCGAGCAGCCCCGCCGGCACCCTGCCGGCCATCTTTCAGAATCCGTGGTCGCTGTCCATGCAGGTCGAGGAACGGCGTTCCGAACGGCTGCTGCGGCGTCAGCGGAGTCGTGATCGACGGGTCGTTCGCGGTAAACTCTTTCGCAACGCCCCCGTGACTTTCGAAGGATAAACCTCATGCTGAATAACCTGACCGGCTGGCATTTTCTGATCATTCTCGTCGTCGTGCTGTTGTTGTTCGGTGCACCGAAGCTGCCCGGCCTGGCCCGCAGCCTGGGCCAGTCCATGAAGATCTTCAAGAGCGAGATCAAGTCTGACGAGCCGACCGCGTCGTCCTCCGCTGTGCCGTCCTCCACCGTGCCGTCCTCCACCGTGCCGCCCTCCACCGTGCCGCCCACTGCACAGGATTCCGGGGCCGATCCCGACGCCACGGCCGCAGGCGCGGCCGACCCGAACCCGAAGCCCTGACCTTGGTCCCGCGCGGGTTCCGCCAGCGCGTTGGACCGCGCCCGGAAATCCGCATGTCGCTGGGGCAGCACCTGCTGGAGTTGCGTAAACGGCTCTTCCTCGCCGCCGCAGGTATCGCCGTCGGGGCCGTCATCGGCTGGTTCCTCTCCGACGTCGTCTGGGACGCCCTGCGGGAA
>JBBQYN010000209.1:0-4997 GCA_038208655.1 Actinomycetales bacterium | reverse complement strand
CCACTGCACGCCGCCCTTGATCTGCAGGCTCGGGTCGGCGATGACGAGTTCCTCGAAACCGGCGATGTTGCCGCCGTGGTCGTCGCTGCCACCGAGGTACTTCGGGAAGGCGCGGTGCACGTGCCCGTTGGCAGCGAGGATCTTCAGCTGGCCGAGCACCCGCAGGCGGTGGTCGGCCATGGACAGACCTTCAATGCGCTGCATGTCGGGTTGTGCGGTGACCTTGCGGGCGGCCAGGCGCACGTCGGCCCAGGTACCGAGCAGCTGGCGGCCGAGGGTGGCCACGTTGACCTTGGCGTCGGCGAGGGTTCCGCCGGTCACGCTGAGGGGGCCGGTGTCGGCAGGGGCGGCCTGCGTAATCGGGGTGGCGGAGCGCCGCGGGGCGGGGCTCCGCGGGGTGGAACGCTGGGCGGTTTCAACCATCATCGGTCCTAACTGGAGTCGCGCTACGGGGGTGTGCGCCCACGTTAGAACGGCCGCCGCTCCCGGTGAAATGCTGCGTGACGGGCCTACAAAGAAGCATGCTCAGCCCGGCATCCGTCTTGTAGGTTTCCTCAATGTTGTAGGTTTCCTCCACGGGAACGCCGATCGTGCAGCGATCGCCCACAACTGACCCGGCCGAAGTCAGCCCGCGGAGCCGGCAACAACGACCTCGAGCAGGGCCTCGCCGTATGCCTCGAGTTTCTTCGCCCCGATACCGGTGATGCCGTCGAGCTCGCCGAGGCTCGCGGGCCGCGCTGCGGCGACGGCGAGCAGGGTCGCGTCACCGAACACGATGTATGCGGGCACGCCCTGCTCCTTGGACTGCGCGGAGCGCCAGACCCGCAGCGCCTCGAACAGGGTGGCCTGCTGCGGGGAGAGGTCCGCGGCTGCGGCTTTCTTGCTCGCCGTGCGGCCGGCGGGTGGTCGTACGGCCCGTTCGGGTTCGGTGCGCAGCTGCACCTGGCGGCTGCCACCCAGAACGGATGCCGCCGCCTCGGTAAGCACGAGCGTGCCGTATTCGCCGCTGGTCGCCAGAAACCCCTGGGCCAGCAGTTGCCGCACCACTCCCCGCCACTGTTGGTCGCTCAGGTCCGCCCCGATTCCCCAGGTGGCCAGTGCCGAGTGGCCGTACTGGGTGGATCGCGGGGTCTCCTTGCCGCGCAGAATGTCGATGAGGTGCCCGGCACCGAACCGCTGGTTGCGTTCGCGCAGCAACCGCACCACGGTGGACAGCAGTTTTTGGGCGGGCACGGTGCCGTCCCAGGCGGCGGGTGGTTCCAGGCAGGTGTCACAGTTGCCGCAGGCGTCGCTCTGCTGGCCGAAGTAGCGCAGCAGGTTCACGCGGCGGCAGTCGACGGTCTCGCAGAGGGCGAGCATCGCGTCGAGGTGACCGGACAGGGTGCGCCGATGTGCCATGTCGCCGGCGGAGGTGTCGATCATGCGGCGTTGCTGCACGACGTCTTGCAGGCCGTAGGCGAGCCAGGCGTTGGCGGGGGCGCCGTCGCGGCCGGCGCGGCCGGTTTCCTGGTAGTAGCCTTCGACGGATTTGGGCAGGTCGATGTGCGCCACGAAACGCACGTCGGGCTTGTCGATGCCCATGCCGAACGCGATGGTCGCCACGATCACCACGCCCTCCTCGCGCAGGAACCGGGACTGGGTGCGGGCCCGCACGCCGGCGTCCAGTCCGGCGTGATACGGCAGGGCGTTCACGCCACTCTTCTGTAGAAACTCCGCGGTCTGTTCCACCGTCTTGCGGCTGAGCGCATAGACAATGCCCGCGTCACCGGCATGTTCGGAGGTGATGAACGAAAGCAGCTGCTTGCGCACCTCGTTCTTGCCCACGATGCGGTACTGAATGTTGGGCCGGTCGAAGCTGGCCACGAAGTGTTTCGCGTCGCCCAGCTGCAGCCGTGTGGTGATTTCGCGGTGCGTGGCATCCGTCGCCGTGGCGGTGAGGGCGATGCGGGGAATGTCGGGCCAGCGGTCGGCCAGTTCGCTCAGCGCCAGGTAGTCGGGCCGAAAATCGTGCCCCCACTGTGACACGCAATGGGCTTCGTCGATGGCGAACAGGGCGATGGTGCCGCGGTCGAGAAAACGTTTGGTGGCCTCGCTCGAAAGCCGTTCCGGGGCGACGTAGAGCAGGTCAAGGTCACCGTTGAGGTAGTCGCGTTCCACCTGGTTGCGGGTGGCCGCGTCCTGGCTGGAGTTGAGGAATTCGGCGCGCACGCCGACCGCGGTGAGGGCGTCGACCTGGTCCTGCATGAGCGCGATCAGCGGGGACACCACGATGCCGGTGCCGGCCCGCACGAGGGAAGGAATTTGGTAGCACAGGCTCTTGCCGCCGCCGGTGGGCATGAGCACCACGGCGTCGTTTCCGTCGATCAGCTGGGCGATGATGTCGGCTTGGTCGCCGCGAAAGGAGTCATACCCGAACACCGTGTGCAGTGCTTCGGCGGCCGTCGCGAATTTGCGGGTGGCAGCGCGGGCGGGCGGCGGCGTGTAGGCGGTTGCGGCACGGGCGCCTCCCCCTAAGAGCGCCGAACCCGACGAAGTCGGGGCCGCGGCGTAAGCGGCCAGGTCACCGCCGTCGTCACGGGGCGGTGGTGGGGAGTCGTAGTCGTCCGGTGGCGGCGCATCGTAGTCATCCGGTGGTTCGATGTCGTCCGGTTCCCAAGTCACTTATCAAGCTTACCCGCCGTTCCCGCACCCCCGTCGGGGTGCGGGAACAGGGGTTAGGGGCGCCGGCGTAGAACGAGCAGCACCACGGTGACCGCGAGGGCAACGGCCCCGAGGGCAGACGCGATCCACACGACGTCGCTGACCCCGCCTGATGCGGTCGACTCCGAAGAGGTCGCGTCGGACGCACCGCTGTCAGCACCGGTGTCAGCCACCCCGGTGTCGGTTTCCGCCGCGGTGCCCCCGCAGTCCGGCGGTGTCGCGGAGCCCTCGGCCAGAGGCACGTCGTCGCCGGGCTGCCAGTCGAAGGTGAAGTCGTCCGAGATCGGATGCCCGTCGGTTGAGACGACCTGCCAGGTCACTGTGTACTCCCCCGCGGCGCCGAGCTGGGCGGTCGTCTGCGCCGTGGCCCCGGCGACCGTGACGCATCCGTCACCGTAATAGAGCGGAGCATCAGCCGGACCGGACACTTGAATACCGCTGCTGGCTCCGGTGCCGTCCAGATCGAGCACGGCGTCGTTGGTGGTCACGAAGATACTGTCCGGCTGCGTTGTGACCACGGACCCTTCGGCGGGGCCGACGTCGACGACGTAGTTGTGCGCCGACGCCGGAGCGGCGGACCAGGCCAGCACTCCGGCCACGATGGCGGCGCCGAACACGGCGCGACCGGTGCGGGTCCGGGTCGACATGCTAGGAACCCTGCTTGCGACGCGCGGTCACCGCGAGCACAATGCCCACAGCGCCCACAACAAGACCGCCGATGCCGAGCACCCGGGCGAGCGTGTCCGCGTCGGACACCGACGCCACGTTCTCGGCGGAGACGGTGCCGACTCCGGAATCGGCCACGTTCACCTCGTCGACATGGTCCTCGGCTGCCCCGTTGTCGTGTCCGTCACTAACGGCCTCGGTCACGACCAGGAACGGGGCGGGCAGATCGGGTTCGCTCTCACCCTCCACGGTGGTCTGGTTCCAGTTGTTTTCGCCCACTTCGCAGGTCTGGAGCACCGGAAACTCGAGGGTCTTCCCCTCCACGTCGGCCGGCAGCTGCAGGCTCAGCGCGAAGGTGGTGCGAAATCCGTCTTCGAGCGGGGTTCCGGCGGTGTACGTGACCTGGCCGACACGATCGCCGTCCATCACCTTCGCGGCGATCCATCCGGGGTTGATGGTGGGCGAGACGCTGTCGATGTCGTCGGGAATGTCGATGGTGATGCCGGTGGTCGGGGAGCCCTCGCAGCCGTGGGCGTTTGAGAAGGTGAGCACCGTGTAGGCCCCGGCAGCGGTGGAATCCGGGGCGACGGAGACGTGGGCGCTGGCCGCGAGCGGCGCGCTGAGGGCGAAGAGAACGCCAATGCTGAGGGCGGAGACAGCCAGGGCTGAGGTACGGGGGGCGGAGGTACGCAGTTTCATGATGATCCTTTGGGCAAAACCGGCGTCGGCGGTGCCGAACGCGGGCGACATACGAAGTACGGGCAAGGGTGCGCCGGGAGGGCGCACAATCGTCCAGTGACGGCCGAAGCCGGTCACGCAGCGATCGATGTTCAGGCGGCGAGCACGAAGGCCGGTGGGCCGCGGTGCGGACGGGCAACGAGCAGAACACCCAAATCCCGCGGAACGTCCAGAGGTGCGGTGAACGGGGCGCGACGTATCGCCGTGGGTTGCGGCAACACACTGACCGCGTGCTGAATCAGGGCGCGGATGCTGCGGCCCGAGAACTCCACGAACCCCCAGAAAGCCTGTTCCCCGTGTCGCAACGCTGCGATGGTCAGGACCGCGGCAATGGCGTGGGCCAGCCACATCATCCAGCCGGCATGGTCGGCGCCGTGGCTGCTGGCCGAAGCCGTGTCCGCGAGCCAGGGCAACCCCGCCAGTTCGCTGTGGTTGTGCGTGCTGCCGGCCGTCAGAGCGTCCTGAGACAGGGACCCGCCCGCCCCGCCAAACGAGAACAGGGCGTGAAAGATCAATTGACTCAGCAGCACCGCCAGGGTGACGCGCACTCGGGACAGCGTGCGGCCGGCGAGGCCGACGCAGAGGATGCCGGCGAAGGCCAGTGACACCACGACCGCCAGGACGCTGGGAGCTGATGCACCACCCACGGTGTGAGAGACTCTGGCGAGCAGGGTAGACACGAGCGCTCCGAACCAGCCACGAACGAATCGAGCCCAGCGCGTGGTCATCGGTCTCCCTGTTCCGTGGCTGTCGGCACACCGGCTAAAGCCGCTGCGATGACCTTCCCTCATGGTATCCGAGTGCGCCTGCGCACTCGCCGGAGCACACCCCGGGGCACTCGCCGGTGCCGAGCGCCTCGGCACGAGGCTTACCGCAGAACAGCCATTCCCGAA
>JBBQYN010000208.1:0-5005 GCA_038208655.1 Actinomycetales bacterium | reverse complement strand
TCCCAGCAGGTTGTGGTCGGCATCCGTGCCCGGCGCATGCACATCAGCACGATCAACGAAGGGTCCTGGGACAGCGAATCCGCCTACGTGGAGACACCCGATGAAGCCTTCGAGCTGCTACGCACCCTCATCCAGCCCGGTGACATCGTGCTCGTGAAATCCTCCAACTCCGCCGGACTGCGCTTTCTGGGTGACCGCCTCGGGGAGCTCTTCTCATGAGGGCGCTGCTCTTGGCCGGAGCCATCTCGCTCGCCTTCACCCTGTTTCTGACGCCGCTGTTCATCCGGCTGTTCAAGAAACTGGGCTGGGGACAGTTCATTCGCGACGACGGCCCCAAAAGCCACCACGCCAAACGCGGAACCGCCACCATGGGCGGCATCATTCTCATTCTCGGCACCCTGATCGGTTTCTTCGCCGCCAAGCTCATCGCAGGGGAGCCGCTCACGGCCTCACCGCTGCTGGTGCTGTTCATGATGGTGGGCCTAGGCCTGGTCGGATTCACCGACGATTTCTTGAAGACCCGCAACCAGCGCAGCCTCGGCCTGGGCGGCTGGCAGAAGATCGCCGGGCAGGTTGTCGTGGCTGGAGCGTTCGGGTACCTGTCCCTGCAGTTCCCGAACCAGAACGGCCTGACGCCGGCGTCCACCCGCATCTCGTTCATTCGGGACACTCCGCTGGACTTCATGGCGCTCGGTGCCGTCGTGGGACTGATCGCCTTCCTGCTCTGGATCTGCCTGATCGTCGCCGCGACCAGCAACAGCGTCAACGTCACCGACGGGCTTGACGGCCTCGCCACGGGATCGTCGATCCTGGCGATCGGATCCTTCATCGTGATCGGGTTCTGGCAGTTCAATCAGTCCTGCTTCGGCGGCACCGATGCGGCGGACGCGTACCGTTGCTACGAGATCCGCGACCCGCTGGACCTGGCCGTGGTGTCCGCCGCGATCGTCGGTGGCCTGATCGGGTTCCTCTGGTGGAACACCTCCCCGGCCAAGATCTTCCTCGGCGACACCGGATCGCTCGCGATCGGCGGCGCCGTCGCCGCCCTGGCCATCCTCAGCCAGACTGAGCTGCTGCTGATTCTGATCGGCGGGCTCTTCGTCATTGAGGCCGGCTCGGTCATCGTGCAACGTGCGTACTTCAAGATCACGCGCGGCAAGCGTATTTTCCTGATGAGCCCCATCCACCACCATTTCGAGCTCAAAGGCTGGGCCGAAGTCACCGTTGTGGTGCGCTTCTGGATCATCGGCGGACTCCTCGTCGCCGCCGGCGTGGGTGCCTTCTACCTCGAGTGGCTCTCCGCGGTGCCCAATTGAGCACCCTGACACCCGGCGGGCCCGCCGATTCCGGCCGCCTGGACACGCTCACCAGCTGGCGTTCCGACTGGACCGGCCTGCGGGTCGCCGTGCTCGGACTGGGCATGACCGGCTTCTCGGTCGCCGACACCCTCGTCGAAAAAGGTGCGGCGGTGCTCGTGCTGGCCTCCGAAGCGGCCGATGAACGGGCACAGCTGCTGCACGTGATCGGCGCCGAGCTGCTGCAGACCGACCTGTCCCGCATCGACCCGCAGCAGCCCCCGCCGGAACTGCTCGCGCACCGACCCGAACTGATGATCGCCTCGCCGGGTTTCCACCCCGACCACCCGCTCCTGCTCTGGGCCGCCGCCGCCGGCGTGCCGGTCTGGGGCGACGTCGAATTGGCCTGGCGTCTGCGCGACAAGATTGAACCCGCGGCCGAATGGATGCTCGTGACCGGCACCAACGGCAAGACCACCACCGTGCAGCTCGCCGCGACCATGCTCGCCGCGGCAGGGCACCGGGTCGCCCCATGCGGCAACATCGGTGTGCCCGTGCTCGACGCCATCCGCGACCCACAGGGCTGGGACGTGCTCGTCGTCGAACTCTCCAGCTACCAGCTGCACCACCTGCCGAAGAGCGGGCCGGGAGCCCTCGTGCCCTGGGCCAGCGTCTGCCTGAACGTGGCCGACGACCACCTGGACTGGCACGGGTCGGCGGAGGCCTACCGGGCCGCGAAAGCCGCCGTCTACAACAACACCACCGTCGCCTGCGTCTACAACACCGCCGACGCTGTCACCCGCCGCATGGTCGAAGACGCCGAGGTCTCCGACGGCGCCCGCGCCATCGGCTTCGGACTCGGCGTCCCCGGACCCAGCGACTTCGGTGTGGTCGAGGGAATCCTGTGCGACCGGGCCTTTCTCGACGACCGCGCCGACCGGGCGCTGGAAATCAGTACCGTGCCCGACCTGACCGCGGTCGGCCTCGGTGCACCGCACGTCGTCGCCGATGTGCTGGCGGCCAGCGCCCTGGCGCGGTCTTTCGGGGTGACGCCGGAACGGATCCGTGCCGCGCTGGCCGGGTTTTCGCTCGACGCGCACCGCATCGCGCTGGTCGCCGAGCGGCACGGCATCCGCTGGGTCGATGACTCCAAGGCCACCAACCCGCACGCCGCCGACGCCTCCCTTGCCGCCTGCGCCTCCGTGGTCTGGCTGGTCGGAGGCCTGCTCAAGGGCGTGGACGTGGAGGAGCTCGTGGCACGGCATCACACCCGACTGCGCGGTGCCGTCATCATCGGGGTGGACCGCACCGCCCTGCGTGAGGCATTCCGGCGACACGCGCCCCACCTGCCGGTCATTGAGATCGATTCGGATGACACTGAACGTGTTATGCCCGACGCGGTGGAGCACGCAGCGACGCTGGCCCTCCCCGGAGACGTGGTTCTGCTCGCCCCCGCGGCAGCGTCGATGGACCAGTTCACCAGTTATGCGCACCGCGGGGACCTGTTCGCTCAGGCAGTGCGCGCGCATCTGGGTTCCGCCTGACCTGAACCGACCACCAGCCTGAACCGACCACCAGCCTGAACCGACCACCAGCCCGAACCGACATCCGACGGGAGCCGACGCGTATGACACCACCACCACGCACCCTCCGGTCACTGCCCGGCGCGACGGAGTCCGATGCTTCGGGCGCCGAGGCCGGCGGACACACGGCCCGCATCCATCTGGGCCGCGTTTTCCGCGCCGAGTCCGCCAACTATTTCCTGCTGCTGGGCACCACGCTGTTCCTCGTGGCGTTCGGCCTGGTCATGGTGCTCTCCTCGTCGTCGGTGGACTCCTACCTGGCCGACATGGGCTTTTTCGGCGGCATCCTCCGCCAGGGTGTCTTCGCTCTGGTCGGGGTGCCGCTCATGCTCGTGATGAGCCGCATGCCGCTCAAGTTCTGGCAGCGGGTGTCCTGGCCGGCACTGATCGGCGCGAGCCTGCTGCAGTGCCTGGTTGTCTTCACCCCGCTCGGAGTCACCCGCGGTGGGAACACCAACTGGCTGGCCCTACCCGGTGGAATCCAGTTCCAGCCTTCGGAAGCCATCAAGCTCGCCCTGATCATGTGGCTGGGCATGATCCTGGCCAAAAAGGCCGAAGAGAACCGCCTCGACGACTGGCGCCACGTGTTCATCCCCGTTTTCGGTGTCGGCGGCGGGGCCGTGCTGCTGGTCATGATCGGCGGGGACCTCGGCACCGTGGTGATCATGGCATCCATCCTGTTCGGCGCGCTGTTCTTCGCCGGCGTCAAACTCCGCTTGCTCATCGTGCCGCTGCTGATCGGCGCCGGGGGAGCGGCCGTACTCGCCCTGACTAGCTCCAACCGGCTCACCCGCATCATGAGTTTCGCGCAGGAAAGCTGCGACGTGCTCACCGGCCCCATTTCGGACTCCTGCTGGCAGCCCCTGCACGGCACCTGGGCCCTCGCCAATGGCGGCATCTTCGGCGTGGGCCTGGGAAACTCCGCGGCGAAATGGTCGTGGCTGCCTGCCGCCGACAATGACTACATCTTCGCCATCGTCGGAGAAGAACTCGGGTTGATCGGCGCCGTCGTGGTGCTGGGCATGTTCATCCTGCTGGCCTTCGCGTTCCTCCGGGTCATGCGCTCCAGCCGCAGCGTGCAGGGCCGCATCACGACCGCGGCCGTGATGACCTGGATCGTGGGGCAGGCCCTCGTGAACATCGGCGTGGTGCTGGGGCTGATCCCCGTGCTCGGGGTGCCGTTGCCGCTGATCTCCGCCGGAGGCACCGCCCTGATGACCACGCTGGTCGCCATCGGGGTGGTGCTCTCGTTTGCCCGAGGCGACCACTCCGCCGATCCCGCCACCGACGTATCCGTCGAACAGCTGCCCGGCCGTGCCACCGGGCCGGCGACCCCCTCCACCAGTCGCGCCCGCACACAGCCCGGGGCCGCACCATCGCGAAAGACTCGACCATGACCACGTACCTCCTCGCCGGCGGCGGTACCGCCGGTCACGTCAATCCGTTGCTGGCCGTCGCCGACATGATCAGCGCCCGGGAACCGGATGCCACGGTGCTGGTCCTCGGCACCAGTGAAGGCCTCGAAGCACGGCTGGTACCCGAGCGCGGATACGAACTGCTCACCGTGCCCCGGGTGCCGTTCCCGCGCCGAGCGAACCGCGCCGCTCTGGCCTTCCCCGCCCGGTTCTCGGCGGCCGTCGCCGGCGTGCGCTCGGTGATTGCTGCCCGCGGTGTCGACGTTGTCGTGGGTTTCGGCGGCTACGTGGCCACCCCGGCCTACCTCGCCGCCCGCCGGGCCGGTGTGCCCGTCGTGATCCACGAAGCCAATGCCAAACCCGGCCTCGCCAACCGCCTCGGCGCCCGATTCACCACGCACGTCGGCGTGGCCTTCCCCGGCACGCCGATCCGGAACGCCCAGCTCGTAGGCATGCCACTGCGGCCCGAAATCGAACATCTCAACCGCGCCGCCACCCGGGCCGACGCGCTGCAATTCTTTGGCCTGCAGTCGAACCTGCCGGTGCTGCTCGTCACCGGGGGCTCGCTGGGAGCCCGGCGTATCAACGCCACCGTGCATGCCTCCGCCGCCGCAGTCGCGCAGGCCGGCTGGCAGGTTCTGCACATCACCGGTTCCCGCTCCGAGGTGGCCGATCCCGGCATCGAGCACTACCACCAGCTGGAATACTGCGA
>JBBQYN010000207.1:0-5037 GCA_038208655.1 Actinomycetales bacterium | reverse complement strand
CGGGCTCGATGGTGAGAAATGCTTCGGGCAACCAGTTCTCCATGACGGCGACGGGAACGTCGTCGGCCAGCCGCACCCGGCGCAGGTGCAGCACCTGGCTACCCTCGGCTACGGCCAGCTTCTCGGCGATAAGCGTGTCGGCCGACACGGTTTCCAGGGTGAGCAGTCGGGTGGACGGGGTCTTGTGCGTGTTCGTGAGGTCGTCGTAGAGGCTGGTCAGCTCGACCTTGCGGGTGACCTGCCCGTGCACGACCTGAGTGCCGATGCCGCGCCGCCGCACGAGCAGGCCTTTGTCCACGATGTCCTGGATGGCCCGTCGTACGGTGGGGCGGCTCAGGCCGAGACGTTCGCCCAGGGCGACCTCGTTCTCCAGCCGCGAACCGGCCGGCAGATCCCCGTTCAGAATCGCCTTCTCCAGGCGCTGGGATACCTGGAAGTACAAGGGAATCGGCCCGGACCGTTCCAGGTCCATGAACATGTTCAGAGGCAACACGTGTTCCTGCTTATCACTGGCCATGACACATCCCTCGCTGACATTCCCTACCGTATGGCACGTTGTTATGACATTATCAGCAAGTCTGTGTTGAGGGTCAAGTGGCTCACCCGGGGTCAGCACTCGGGTGGCGGCGCTACTCTGAGCTGTCAGGAAGGTTTGTCATGACGGATGCCGCCGCACAACCGATTTCATCGATCGCACCCGCCCTGCGTGGCCGGGCCTCGTCCAGCCAGCGCTGGTCGAAGCTGGTGTTTCTGCACTGGCGGGTCAATACCTCCGACGTGGCACCACTGCTTCCCGAGGGCCTGCGCCCGGACGAATTCGACGGGTCCAGCTGGGTGGGCCTGATCCCCTTCGTGCTGGACCGGGCCACCGTGTTCGGCAGCCCACCCATTCCCTACTTCGGTGCCTTCGTCGAGGTCAACGTGCGCCTCTACGCCATCGACGCACAGGGGCGTCGCGGCGTGGTCTTCGTGTCCCTCGAAGCCTCACGATTGGCCGCGGTGCTGGCCGCCCGGGCGCTGTTCGGTATTCCGTACATGTGGTCCAGCACCCGGCTGGTCGAATCCGTGCCGCCGGGCAGGCCCGCCCTGGCTCCGGCTGCCCTGGCGCCCGCCCGGCAGTACCACTACACGTCCAGCCGACACGGTGCCGCGCACGCCCGCAGCGAGATCATCGCCCGGTCGACCGGCCACCCCGTGATCGACGACCCGCTGGCCGACTTCCTCACGGCGCGCTGGGCGCTGTTCACGAGCGCTCGAGGCCGCACCATATACCTGCGCAACCACCACGAGCCGTGGAACCTGGTCACGGCTGAGCTCGTGCACCTGGACGACACACTGCTGCAGGTCGCAGGATTCGCCGGCCTCAGCCGGCGCGCGCCCGACTCGGTGCTCTTTTCACCGGGAGTCACCACCTGGTTCGGCAGCGGCGACTGACCCGACCCACAGCATCCGTCAGCCTGCGGTCCGACCTGCCCAGCACCGGAAACACCCCGGCACCTGAAACACCCCGGCACCTGAAACACCCAGCTTCGGCACAGCGCAGCCTGAAATCCTGAGATCCGGCAGCAGACGTTGCCGCACATCAGAACACGCCGCACCGGAAGAGGAACACAACATGGGAGTTCTCGATTTTCTTCTGGGGCGACCCGAGCGCACACCCCAGGACGGACCGCGCCGCCCCGCCACGCCCCGGGCTGCCGAGCGCACCGACGATGAGATCGCCGTGGAGCGCTACCAGTACCTGCTGCGCACGGCTCCGCCCGAGACCATCGAGCAGGTGCACACCGAAGCCTTCAGCAAGCTGACCCCGGAGCAGCGCGACATTCTCTTTCGGCAGCTCACCGAAACCGTCGAGCCCAGCGAACGCCCCGCCGACGCCGCCCCGGCGACTCTCGCTCAGGCCGCCACCCGGGCGGAACTGCGCGAGCCGGGCACACTGACCAAATCGTTCGGCAATCAGGGCCAGCAGGCCGGCGGCATGGGTATGGGCGGCCTGTTCGGCAGCTCAATGCTCGGCACGGTCGCCGGGTTCGTGATCGGGTCGGCCCTGGTCAGCGCGTTCCTGCCCATGGACGGCGGGGGAGCGGACGGCTCCGCCGAGGCGTCCGGGGCGGATTCCGGTGGCGAGTCCGGCGGAGACTCGGGCGGCGATTTCGGTGGCGGCGACTTCGGCGGCGGCGATTTCGGCGGCGACTTCGGGTTCTAGGACGCCCGCGTGCCCCGACCCGGGCTAGCTAGCCAGCCGGGGCCGGCCTGGCTCGGTCTAGGCGCAGCCCGCCACGCACCAGAGGCCCAGAAATTGCGCCGCCAGCACGGCGCACCCGAGGTTCACGGCCAGGAAGACGCCGACCCAAAACAGGCCGGGCAGATGCGTGAGGCGGGCCAGCTGGTCGGCGTCCGAACCGGTCGCGCGACGCCGCGACCGGGTTACTTGCAGCTCGATTGCGGCGCGGATCGCCCCGATCACGAGAAAAGCGACGACGAAGAGGGCAAAAATGCTTTGCACGGCGTTCGACCCGAACCAGGTGACCACAAAAATGATGCCGCCGGTCACCGCGACCGACCACAGCCCGAACCAGTTGCGAATCTGCACCAGCAGCACCGCCAAGGCGGCCAGCAGCGCCCACAGCATGCCCACCCCGTAGCCGGCTCCGAACAGCGCTGCGGACCCCAGACCCAGCAGGGCCGGCGCCGTGTACCCGGCCAGCAGCGTGAAAATCATGCCCGGCCCGGTGGGGCGGCCGCGACTGACGGTGAGGCCTGAGGTGTCCGAATGCAAGCGGATGCCGGTCAGCGTGCGCCCGCTGAGGGTCGCCGCCAACCCGTGTCCGCCTTCATGCGCAATGGTCACCGCATGCCGGGCGACCCGCCAGGTGACAGGCAGCGTCACGATCGCGCCCGCGGCGAGCAGGGTCCACCAGGTGGCTGCGAGGGGCAGCCCCGCATTCTGTTCACTGATGCGAGCCCAGACGGCGAGCAGAAAATCCATAGGCTCAGCGTAAGCCGAACGGCGGACCTAGCGCCCCGAGGTAGCCTCACGCGAGCCCATGCCGCAGGATGAGCAGTATGAACGCGACACCGCCAGAATCCCATCGAACCGTGCTGGGCCTCGTTACGGCTGTCGGCCTGCTGGTCGTGGTCTCCCTCGTGGTGGTCTTCGCGCAGGGCGAGCCGGAGACTCTCGACGGGTCAACCCCCGAAGGCGTGGTGCAACGGTACTCCAGCGCGGTCATCGCCGGAGATGATTCCCAGGCCGTGGAGTACCTCGTGCCCGAGCTGCGCGAGGCCTGCACCCTTGACCCCGCGATCACCGCAGATTCCCTGCGGCTCAGCCTCGTCGACACGACCCTGCGCGGCACGAGCGCCACCGTGACGGTGTCCCTCGTGACCAGCTACGACGACGCCGGGCCGTTCGGCGCCTCCGAGTACCGCAGCGAAGAAGCGTTCGCCCTCGACCGGGTCGACGGCGCCTGGCTGATCCGGTCCACACCCTGGCCGCTGACCATCTGCACCGTGCAGAGCGTGCCGCGATGAGCGCGGCCCACGCCGACGGGTCCGCCCCCGTACCGGGCACCGCACCGAGGGGCGGGCCGGGCACCGCACAGGGCGCTGTGCGTCACGTCATCGTGTTCGGGCTGCTCCTGGCCCTGATCGTGGTCACGGCGATCGGCCTGTCCGGGCTGCTGGAACGGCTGCTGGACGATCTGCTGCCCGGCGGCACCCCCCTCGTCTCCCGCGATACCTCCGGACTGGCTCGGTCGCTCGCCTTCACCCTCATCGGCGGGCCGCTGGCCGCCGGCCTCTGGTGGCTGATCTGGCGCCGTCTCGACACCGTCGCCGAGCGCCGGTCCCTGGCCTGGGGGCTCTACGTCGCCGCACTGTGCACAATCGCCCTGATCGCGGCGGCGACGGCGCTGCTCTCGGCAGCGGCGTCCCAGGTCGGCGGCACCACCGACCTCGGACTGTGGGCGACCGGCCTGGTCTGGGCCGGTGTCTGGGTCTGGCACCGGTACATGCTGCACGACACGGTGCGGGGGCCTCTCCGG
Source organism: Actinomycetales bacterium (assembly GCA_038208655.1). Lineage (GTDB taxonomy): Bacteria > Actinomycetota > Actinomycetes > Actinomycetales > Microbacteriaceae > Cryobacterium. The sequence goes on along the minus strand of JBBQYN010000207.1, from coordinate 991 downwards.
CTGCCCACCGTGGGCCCGGTACTCGGCTCGGCGTTCGGATTGGTCATCTTCGTCGGTGGTGCGGTGACAGCCGTGGGATCGGTCTTTGACACCGCGCTGCACGCGCTCGGGGCTCGAGCCATCGGGGGAGACCCCTGGTGGATCGTGGCAGGGCAGGGCCTGGTCTGGGCCGTCGGCGGAGCCCTGATCTGGGTGTGGCACTGGCAGCACGACGGCACCCGAACCGGCCGCACCGCGTTCGGCGGCGTCGTGCTCGTGCTGAGCGGCATCCTCGGCGCCGGAGCGCTCACCCTGACGGGCGCGGGCGTCACCGGCTTCGCCCTGCTGCGGCTGCTCACCGACCGTGCCGACGGCCTGCCCACAGTACTGGATCTGCTCGGCCCGGCGCTGGCCGCCGCCGGCATCGGCGCTGCAGTCTGGAGCTATCACCGCACCATCACCCTGCACCGCCCGGCGGCGACCCGTCAGGCGGCCACGTTCCTCACCAGCGGTCTCGGGCTGGCCGCTGCGGCGTCCGGCCTCGGCGTGATCGTGAACGCCCTGCTGGCCTCGATGACGAGCCCGCTGGCCGGCAGCGATTCACGCACGCTGCTGCTGGCCGGGCTGAGTGCCCTGCTCGTGGGCGGACCGGTCTGGTGGGTGGCGTGGCGGCCGCTCGCTCGCCCGCAGCCGCAGGACCAGGCCGCCGCGGGCCGGCGGGTCTACCTCATCGCCGTCTTCGGCCTCAGCGCCGTGGTCGCTCTGATCACCCTGCTCGTGCTGGCCTTTCGCATCTTCGAGATGTTTCTCGACCCCGTCACCGTGAGTGCCTTCGTTGAACGCATCCGCGCCGCACTGGGCCTGCTCTTGGCGACAGGGCTGGTCGCTGGGTACCACTTCGGCGTCTGGCGGCAGGAGCGGGCCGAGCCCCCTGACTCCGAGCAGGCCCGGCACGGCATCGTCTCCCGGGTCTACTTGATCGCCGAAGCGCCCGCCACCGAGCTGATCGCGC
>JBBQYN010000206.1:0-5047 GCA_038208655.1 Actinomycetales bacterium | reverse complement strand
GCGTGATGGATTCCCCCACCGCAGCCAGCACCCTCATCGGCGTGATCGCCCTACTCGGCAGCGTCACAATCGGCACCTATGCGTTGCTGCTGCCGCCCGGTGAAGACGCCTCAGACGCCCGCGGCTTCGCCGTGGCGGCTGTCGCGATGCTTGTTCTGGCCGTCGTGGTGCTCACTCTGCGGCACCGGGTGACTCGACCTATCAGGCACGCCGCACTCTTCGTCAATGTTCTGGTCTTGCAGGCTCTTGTCGTGATGGCCCCCGAGCTGAGCTCCGCACTACTGAACGCACAGGGTTGCGTCGTGATCATCCTGATGGCGTACTCGCTTCTGCCCGTGCGGCAGTCGCTGCCGTATCCCCTGGCATGCATCGCCATCACGTCCGTCTCCGTGTCGAGCCATCCCGGTCTGACCTCGACGGATATCGTGATCGCCGTGGTCAACTCGCTGTTGTGGCTGATCGGACTGCACTGGATCGCGATGAGCGCTCTGACCAGTGAAACGGATGCCCTCACCCGCGTCCACAATGCGCACGGCTTCAAACGTCGCCTGTCTGCATGCCTGCGCGGGGACTTAGACCACAGCACCACGATCGTCGTGATCGACCTCGACCATTTCGCCGTGACTAATGAGGCATTACGCGCGGATCTGGCTAACGAGGTGCTGGTGAGATTCACAGCAGAATGCGCCAACATTTTTCCCTCGTCTACGGTCATCGCACGCACGGACGGCGACGAGTTCGGGCTTATTCTGCCCTCCAATAGCGCTGACGAGGCAGTCGTGCTGTTACAGCGCCTGCGCCCGCTCGTACACGGATTCTCGGCGGGTGTCGCGGCCAGCGAGGCGGGTGAGTCGGCTTCCGAGATGATCACGCACGCCCAAGACGCCCTGCACGTGGCCAAACGCGGCGGGCGGGGCGTGACCCGGGTGCACGGGGGCCATTACGCCGGTGCTGCCGTTGTCTCGCAGGCCATTGTGGCCGGCGAATTCTTTCTGGAATACCAGCCGGTCGTGGACCTGCGCACCCGCCGAGTCGTGGGCGCCGAGGCCTTGGTGCGCTGGCAGCATCCGACCCGGGGCCGCATCTCGCCGGAAGATTTCATTCCCCTGTGTGAGACCAGCGGCAGCATTGTGCTGTTGGGCCAGTGGGTGCTGTCTCAGGCGGTGCAGGCCGCAGCCGCCTGGCGCATTCCGGCGGAGCCCGGCCACCCGGACTTCTTCATCGGGGTCAACGCCGCCGGCCAGGAATTCGCTGACCCGCATTATGCAGAGCGGGCCCTCGCCGCCTGCCGGGCCGCCGACCTGCCTCCCGGCGCACTGACCATCGAACTCACCGAGAGCGCCTGCGGGATCGACGCTGATGTGGTGTATAACAACCTGCGCATGCTGCAACAGGCTGGAATTCCCGTGGCGATCGACGACTTCGGAACCGGTTTCGCGAACCTGGAACGGCTTAGCCTCATGCACGCGAACGTCCTCAAGATCGACCGGCGTTTCGTGGCCGACATTCGGGGCAGTGACGACGAGGCCCCGCTGGTGCAGATCATCATCGGCCTCGCGACCGCCTTGAACAGCGACGTGATTGCCGAGGGTATTGAGACGGAAGAGCAAGCGGTCTGGCTGGAGGAACACGGCTGCGTGCTCGGCCAGGGTTACCTGTTTTCGCGGCCAGTGCGGGGCGACACGTTTTTAAGCGCCTGCGCGGCGATACCGAGGCCGCAGGCCTAGCCGACACCCCAGGGTGCGATGTGCGTTATCGAGCCCTTAGGCCTCGGCAACAGGGGGATGCGGGCGCGGTGCGGGTGTGGCAGCAGCGGTTGCAGCGTCAGTCTCCTGAGCGACCGGGGCGGGCGGCGCTGCCGGCGTCAGCCCGAGGCTGGCCAGAATGCGGGCCTCGGCGGCGGAATCGGCGCGGGCAGCTTCGAGGTTGGCCTCGGTCACTGCCCGCAGCACCTCATCGCGCTGAATCTTCACTCCGCGCGGGGCATCGATACCGATACGGATGCTCTCTCCACGCGCGTCGAGCACGGTGATGACGATGTCGTCACCGATGAGGATCTTCTCCCCCGGTTTGCGTGTCAGAACCAACATAGGACCAGCTTATCCTGCCGCGTCGACGCCGCTGGGATACCCCCGGGCCTGACGCCGGGTGAGCGGTGCCGGTGCGGCGGCGGGAGATTCCCATTGCACGGGCAGACCGAGCACGTCGAGGGTGTCGGGCGTGAGGGTGAGTTCCCGCCCGATTCCCACGATTCCGGCCAGGGTGACGGATGCCGCGACGGCCTGAATCCAGCGCCGGGTGTCGTCGGTCTTGCGTCCGGCATCGGCCACGACCCAGATCTGGTCGGCGCGCAGTGCGGCGAGAGTGGCGACCGTGGCCGTGAGGGCGGCGTTCAGGTCCCCGGGGTCGGTACCGGCCCGCAGCAGACCGAAAGCCACGAAGACGGCGTGGCCGCGCTCCACGCCGCGGGCGCGGGCCGCGAGGGCGGTGCGGGAATCGTCGACGCGATCCAGCTGCGGCGCGGCGAGGCGGCCCCCGGCGCGCAGCGCCCCGTCGCCGGCGCGCACGATGAAGGTCTGCGCCACGCTGAGCGCGGCATCCGTGAGGGAGACCAGCACCACCAGGTCGCCGGCCCCGATGAGCACCGGCGGCACGGCGAGGGGCTCCTGGGGCAGGCGCGTCAGGCCGAGAGACGCAGCTCCCGGGGCACGCGCCCCTGCGGCGGGATGCCCCGATCCGATCCGTAGATCGACGCGCGCGTCAGGGTACGTGTCGCCGAAGGCAGGGTTGTTCGTGGCACCGGCCACGTTCTCGTCGCCCGCGGCGTTCTCGTTGCTCTCGGCTCCCTGTCCAGTGGTGAAGGTCGGGTCGCCGTCGGTGCTCTCGGGTGTTTCGGCGCGGGCGGTGGCGTACGTGAGCTCGTCCATGAGCGCGGCGAAACCGGCGGATTGGGTGGACAGCTGCTGTTCCGGTTCGCTGTGCTGCAGGTGCGCTTCGACCTCGTCGGCGTCGTCGAGGAGGGCCGCGATGCCCAGCCGGGCAGGCACATCGAGCGCGTGCGCGGCGCGGCGGCGCGCGGGCGGCAACTCCACAGTCACCTCGTAATACTGCCGGGCGAAAAAGCCGCGGATACCGCCCACGGTGACCCGGTCGGCCGCGATGATGATGGCGTCTTCGCCGTGTTCCCGGGCCACGCGGTCGCGCAGCTCGAGCAGCGTCGCGCCCCTAAGCTGTAATCGTTTCGGCTCCACGGACCACCCCCACGGTTTCAATGGTCACGTTCGACGAGGTGACCTCCTGGTAGCTGAGCACCGGCAGGCCGCCGGACTGCGTCGAGACGAGGCGGCGGATCGCGGGCCGCAGCGCCGGGGCGCAGACCAGCACGGCGCTGTAGCCGCTGGCTTCCACCAGGGCGACGGATGTGCGCAGTGACGCCAGCACGGCTTCGATCTTCACCGGGTCCATCAGGATCTGGGTGCCCTGTTCCGAGGGCCGCAGGCCTTCGAGCATGGACTGTTCCAGCAGCGGTTCGATCATGATCACCCGCAGCAGCGTGCCCTCGAGGTATTGCGCGGTGAGCGCGGGGCCCAGGGCGGTGCGGGCCGCTTCGACCAGGCCCTCGGCATCCGTTGACACCTTCGCGCGCAGCGACAGCGACTCGTAGATGCGCGGCAGGTCGTTGATCGAGATCTGTTCGATGAGCAGCCCCTGCAGCACCCGCTGTACCTCCGCGAGGGAGAGCAGGCCGGGAATGAGGTCGTCGACGGCGGAGGGGTTCACCTGGCGCACGCCGTCGGTGAGCACCCGCACGTCTTCGCGGGAGAGCAGCCGGGCGGCGTTGGTCGTGATGATCGAGGACAGATGGGTGACCAGAACCGACACTCGGTCGATCACGGTGGCACCGGTCATCTCGGCGGCATGCCGCATCTCGCTGGGCACCCATTTGCCGGCCAGGCCGAAGACGGGTTCCACCGTTGCGGTGCCGGGCAGCCCGTCGAGGGCGTCGCCGAGGGCGAGCACCTTGCCGGCCGGCGCCTGGCCGCGGCCGTACTCCACACCGGCGATGCGGATGACGTAGGTCGCGGTGGGCAGATCGATGCTGTCCCGGGTGCGCACCGGGGGCACGACCACGCCGAGATCCATGGCGATCTTGCGGCGCAGGCCCCGCACGCGGGCGAGCAGGTCGTCGGAGGCGCCCGAGACGATGTCGACCAGGTCGGGGGCCAGCTGAATTTCGAGGGCGTGCACGCGCATCTGCTCGATCAGGTCTTCGTTGCTGTCGGATTTGGGGGCGGACTGCACGGCGGCCGCCGCCGCATCCGTTTCGGCTTTCGCCCGGGTCTCGGTGGTTTTGATGCGTTGTGAGATGAGGATCAGCGCGATTCCCACGATCATGAACGGCAGGATCGGCATGCCGGGGATCAGGGCCATGAGAATCGCGGCACCGCCGGTGATCAGTAGGGCGTTGCGGCTCTGGGTGAGCTGCTGCGACGCGGTGGAGCCGATGTCGCTCTCGGCGTTGGACCGGGTCACGATCATTCCGGTGGAGACTGCCATGAGCAGGGCGGGCACCTGGGTGACGAGGCCGTCGCCGATCGTGAGAAGGGCGTAGGTGTTCACCGCCTCCCCCACCTCCATGCCGCGCTGCAGCATGCCGATGGCGATGCCCCCGATCACGTTGATGATGATGATGATCAGGCCGGCGATCGCGTCACCCTTGACGAACTTGGAGGCACCGTCCATCGCGCCGTAGAAGTCGGCTTCGGCGGAGACTTCGGCGCGGCGTTCCCGGGCCTCGTTGTCGGTGATCAGGCCGGCGTTGAGGTCGGCGTCGATGGCCATCTGCTTGCCCGGCATGGCGTCGAGCGTGAATCGCGCGCCCACTTCGGCGACGCGTTCGGCGCCCTTGGTGACCACCACGAACTGGATCACGATGAGGATGGTGAAGATCACGGCTCCGATGATGATCGAGCCGCCCACGGCCACATGGCCGAACGCTTCGATGACCTGCCCGGCGTAGCCGTCGCCGAGCACCAGGCGAGTGGAT
>JBBQYN010000205.1:0-5061 GCA_038208655.1 Actinomycetales bacterium | reverse complement strand
ATCCGCTGAGGTCATGGCCGCCGGACTCGACGTCATTCTGGGCGACCCGCAGGTCAAGGCCGTCTTCGTGAATGTCTTCGGCGGCATCACCGCCTGCGACGCCGTCGCCAAGGGCATCGTGGGCGCGCTGGCCGAACTCGGCTCCGCCGCCAACAAGCCGCTCGTCGTACGCCTCGACGGCAACAACGTCGAGGAAGGCCGCCGCATTCTGGCCGAGGCCAACCACCCGCTCGTGACCCTGGCCGCCACCATGGACGAGGGCGCCGCCAAGGCCGCCGAACTCGCCCACGCGGCCCGCTGATCGAGCCCGTCGAGATCAAGGACTAGAAAACATGTCAATCTTCCTCAACAAGGACTCCAAGGTCATCGTGCAGGGCATCACCGGAGGTGAGGGCACCAAACACACCGCCCTCATGCTCAAGGCCGGTACCCAGGTCGTCGGTGGCGTCAACGCCCGCAAGGCCGGCACCACCGTCGTGCACGGCGACGTCGAGCTGCCCGTGTTCGGCACGGTCGCCGAAGCCGTCGCGAAGACCGGCGCCGACGTCTCGATCATCTTCGTGCCGCCGGTGTTCACCAAGGACGCCGTCATCGAAGCCATCGACGCCGAGATCCCGCTGCTGGTGATCATCACCGAAGGCGTTCCCGTGCAGGACTCCGCCGAGTTCTGGGCCTACGCCATCGCCAAGGGCAACAAGACCCGTATCATCGGCCCGAACTGCCCCGGCATCATCACGCCCGGCGAAGCCCTGGTCGGCATCACCCCGGCGAACATCACCGTGAAGGGCCCGGTCGGACTCGTCTCCAAGTCGGGCACCCTGACGTACCAGATGATGTACGAGCTGCGCGACCTGGGCTTCTCCACCGCGATCGGCATCGGCGGGGACCCCATCATCGGGACCACCCACATCGACGCCCTCGAAGCCTTCGAGAACGACCCGGAGACCCTCGCCATCGTCATGATCGGTGAAATCGGCGGCGACGCCGAAGAGAAGGCCGCCGAGTACATCAAGGCGCACGTCACCAAGCCCGTCATCGGCTATGTCGCCGGCTTCACCGCCCCCGAAGGCAAGACCATGGGCCACGCCGGCGCCATCGTCTCCGACGGGGCCGGAACCGCCCAGGGCAAGCAGGAGGCCCTCGAGGCCGCCGGTGTCAAGGTCGGCAAGACGCCGAGCCAGGCCGCCGCACTGCTGCGCGAGGCACTCGCCGCGCTGTAACGGCTCCGGAGCGCCACTGCTGCAGCATCCGCTCACCGAAAATTCCCCGCACCGTCCGGCTACCCCTCGGGGCGAGCCGGGTCGGGGCGGGGGATTTTTTTCGTGAAAGTGCGGGGAAAACGGCTCGGCACGGTGGGGTAGACGGATACGCCGGGCTGGGGAGGGTAGGCTCCGATCGGATGAACCGCATAACGACCGCCCTACTTGCCGCACTCGAGGCGCTCATTGTCGTCGCTATCAGCGTGGGCATCGCCCTGGTGCCGCTCACCGTGCTCTGGGCCGCGCACTTCGGGTTGGCCGTGGAATGGTTCGTGTTCTGGCGGGCCGCCGTGGATGTCTGGCTGCTCGGCAACGGGGTCGACCTGCTCGTGCAGCTTGACCCGGCGGTGGCTGTGGCCCTCGGCCTGGCCGGCGCCGAGGCACCCTTCCACCTCACCCTGGCACCGATGGCCTTCGCCCTCGTGGCCGTGCTGTTCGGGGTGCGTACCGGCCGACGCGCCGCCGAAACCCCGCATCGTTGGGTGGGCGTGGCCGCCGCCGTGCTCAGCTACGCCGCCGTCACCGCCCTGGTCACCGTCTCGGCCCTCGGCCCGGTCGTGAGCCCGACACTCTGGCAGGGCCTGCTGTTCCCCCCGCTGATCTACGCCGGGGGAGTGCTGCTGGGTTCCGAGCTGGGCGCCCGCGACGGGCACCGCGCCAGCGGGCTCACCGGAACGGCCCTGCTCGACCCGGTCACCCGCAGCATCCGGGAACGCTACCTCGACCTGCCCTGGTCGGCGCGCGCCGCGATTCTCGGGGCGCTGCGCGGCGGCACAGCCACCGTCGCCGGCATCCTGGCCCTCTCCGCCGTGACCGTGACCGTGCTGATCGGCCTGAACTACACGACCATCATCGCGCTTTACGAGGCCGTGCAGGCCGGCATCCTCGGCGGCGCCACGCTCACCCTCGTGCAGCTCGCCGTGATCCCCAACCTGGTCATCTGGGCCGCGGCCTGGTTCGTGGGCCCCGGCATCGCCGTGGGGATGGGCAGCAACATCTCCCCGGCCGGTACCGTGCTCGGCCCGATCCCCGGGCTACCCCTGTTCGGTGCCCTGCCCCAGGGCAGCCTCGAGTACGGGTTCCTCGGCCTGCTCGTGCCGGTGCTCTGCAGCTTCGTGTTCGCCGTACTCACCCGGCAGCGCATGAACCGGGTCGGCCTGACCGGCCCCAGCCGCCTCGTGCAGGTGCTCACCGGGCTGGGTATGGGCCTGGTCGCCGGACTGCTGCTGGGCCTGCTGGCCTGGTGGTCCGGCGGCGCCATCGGCCCGGGCCGCCTCACCGAGGTCGGACCCGACCCGGTGCTCGTCGGCGCCCTCGTGGCCGCCGAAGTCGGCGTCGCGGCCGTGCTCGGCATGCTCGTGGGCGATCAGGTGCGGGTGACCCTGCCCGCTCGGCGCCCCCGCTCGGCCCGCCGACCCCGGGAACCCCGCACCCCCCGCAGCGCCCGTGAACCGCGCGCACGCCGGCCACGCCCGGCCGCCACGCCCGCGGCCGGCGTCGCTCCGACCGCAACCGCGACCACCGCCACCGCAGCCCGCGGTGACCGCGGCACCCGGCGGGAACGCTTCGCCCGGTTCCTGCGCGCCGAGGGCGACGACGGCCCCGACAGCGCGGACGGCCCCGCATCGGGCCCGACACCGCCGAAACGATAAGCTGGACCGGTGCTCTCACTGCTGGTATTGATCTCCGGCGGAGGATCCAACCTCCGCTCCCTGCTCGAGGCGTCCACAGACGCCGAATATCCGGCCCGCGTGATTGCGATCGGCTCCGACCGCGACGCCGACGGGCTGGAACTGGGCGAAGAGTTCGGTCTGCCCACCTTCGCCGTGAACTACTCCGCCTACCCCGACCGTGCGGCCTGGGGTGACGCGCTGCTCGAGCAGATCCTGCTCTGGCAGCCGGACCTGGTCGTGCTCAGCGGACTGATGCGGTTGTTGCCGCCCCGGGTGGTCGACGCGCTCTCCCCGAATCTGATCAACACGCATCCGGCGTACCTGCCCGAATTTCCCGGCGCGCACGGTGTGCGTGACGCGCTCGCAGCGGGCGTCACACAGACCGGTGCGAGCATCATCGTCGTCGACAGCGGTGTCGACGCCGGACCGATCATCGCCCAGGAACGGGTGGCGGTGGAGCCCGGCGACAGCGAAGCCAGCCTCCATGACCGCATCAAGCTTGTTGAACGCCGCCTGCTGGTGCAGACGGTGCTCGACATCGCCAACGGACACGTCAACCTCAAGGAGTATTCCACCGCATGAGTGCACCCACCCCGGCACAGAGCCTGTACCGCGAGCGCAACACCATCCCCATCCGGCGCGCCCTCATCTCGGTGAGCGACAAGACCGGCCTGCTTGAGCTTGCCGCCGCGCTGACCGCCACGGGCGTGGAAATCGTCTCCACCGGATCCACCGCCGCCACCATCCGCGCGGCCGGCCATGCCGTCACCGATGTCGCCAGCGTCACCGGCTTCCCCGAATCCCTCGACGGTCGCGTGAAGACCCTGCATCCCGCCGTGCACGCCGGGATCCTCGCCGACCTGCGCCTGGAATCCCACGAGAGCCAGCTGGCCGACCTCGGCATCGCCGCGTTCGAGCTCGTCGTCGTGAACCTGTACCCCTTCGTGGAAACCGTCGAATCCGGCGCGCCCGTCGCCGACATCATCGAGCAGATCGACATCGGCGGCCCCGCCCTGGTGCGTGCCTCCGCCAAGAACCACGCCAACGTCGCCATCGTCGTGGACCCGGTCAACTACGGTGAGATCATCTCCGCCGTCGAATCCGGCGGCACCGCGTTGCGGCTGCGCCAGAAGCTCGCCTCGATCGCCTTCGACCACACCGCCGACTACGACTCCGCCGTGTCGGTCTGGTTCACCGAGAACGTCTTCGACCAGTGGGAAGACGACACCGACGCTCTCGGTGGCGACCCGATCACCGATGACGAGGCCGGTTCGCCGTTCGACGCGCCCTACGACGCGACCCTCGACAACTCCGAAGACCCCGAATCGCCCTTCCCCGACACGCTGGTCATCGAGGCAACCCGCTCGGCCGTGCTGCGCTACGGCGAGAACTCGCACCAGGCCGCCGCTCTCTACGTCGGCGACGGTGGCCGCGGCATCGCCCAGGCCGTGCAGCTGCACGGCAAGGAGATGTCGTACAACAACTACGTCGACGGTGACGCCGCCGTGCGCGCCGCGTTCGACTTCGCCGAACCGGCCGTGGCCATCATCAAGCACGCCAACCCGTGCGGCATCGCTATCGCCAACCCGAAGGCACCGGATGCCATCGCCTCCGCCCACAAGCGGGCCCACGACTGCGACCCGGTCTCGGCGTTCGGCGGCGTGATCGCGGCGAACCGCGTTGTGACCCTCGGCATGGCCGAAACGGTCAGCTCGATCTTCACCGAGGTGCTCATCGCACCGGGCTTCGAACCGGCCGCGCTGGAACTGCTCACCAAGAAGAAGAACATCCGGCTGATGGAACTGCCCGCCGACTACGCCCGGTCCTCGCTGGAACTGCGCCAGATCTCCGGCGGGCTGCTCGTGCAGGAGACCGACAGCTTCGAGGAGTTCAGCTCCGCTGCCTGGGACCTCGTCGCCGGCCCCGAGGTCGACGACGCCACACGCGCCGACCTCGAATTCGCGTGGAAAGCCTGCCGGTCCGTGAAGTCGAACGCCATCCTGCTTGCCCGCGGCGGAGCATCCGTCGGCGTGGGCATGGGCCAGGTCAACCGGGTCGACTCCTGCCACCTGGCCGTGAGCCGAGCCGGCGACCGCGCGCCCGGATCGGTCGCCGCCTCCGACGCGTTC
>JBBQYN010000204.1:0-5071 GCA_038208655.1 Actinomycetales bacterium | reverse complement strand
CGCGCTCGAGCAGGCCGGCTACTCCAATAGCGGATGCCGGTTCCACGAAGATTCCGACCTCGGCCGAGAGAATGCGGTGCGCTTCCAGAATTTTCGCATCGGTGATGGCACCGAAATAGCCGTCGCTCTGCTCACGCGCGTTCAGCGCGAGGTCCCAGGATGCCGGGTTGCCGATGCGGATGGCACTGGCGATGGTGTCGGGGTTCTCGACCCGGTGGCCGAGTACGATCGGGGCGCTGCCGGAGGCCTGGAAACCGAACATGCGCGGCAGCTTCGTGGTGGCGCCGCGAGCGACCTCTTCGCTGTAACCACGAAAGTAGGCGGTGTAGTTGCCGGCATTGCCGACCGGAACGAACTGAAAATCCGGGGCGTCGCCGAGCACCTCGACGACCTCGAAGGCGGCGGTCTTCTGGCCTTCGATGCGGTCAGGATTGACCGAGTTGACCAGGTGCACCGGGTAGTTCGTGGCGAGGTCACGGGCGATGTCGAGGCAGTCGTCGAAGTTGCCCTGCACCTGCAGCAGCTGTGCGTTGTGGGCGACGGCTTGGCTGAGCTTGCCCATGGCGATCTTGCCCTCGGGTACGAGCACTGCGGCGGTGATACCGGCGTGGGTGGCGTAGGCGGCGGCCGAGGCGGAGGTGTTGCCGGTGGAGGCGCAGATCACGGCCTTGGCGCCGGCTTCCATGGCCTTGGACATGGCCATGGTCATGCCGCGGTCCTTGAAGGAGCCGGTGGGGTTCATGCCTTCGAACTTGATCCACACTTTGGCGCCGGTGCGCCGAGACAGTGCGGGCGCGGGAATCAGCGGGGTGCCGCCTTCACCGAGGGTGACGATCGGCGTGGCATCCGTGATGTTCAGACGGTCGGCGTATTCACGCAGCACGCCCTTCCACTGCCGTGACTGCACGCGCTGCGGGGACTGCACAGACTGGTTCGACATCAGACTCCTTCAACTCTCAAAACGGATGTAATGCTCGTGACAACGGTGTTGGACTCGAGATCTTTCACGGTAGCCGCTAATGCGGCTTCCGGTGCCTCGTGCGTTCCAATCACAAGGGTAGTCGTGGCCGACACGGCGGCGTGACTGGCGGTGCCGGCGCTGGCCGGCGTCATCGACTGTTCCACCAGAGCCAGCGACACGTGGTGGTCGCTGAAGACCTGGGCGATCGTGGCCAGCACGCCCGGGGCATCCGTCACCTCCAGGGTGACAACGTACTGGGTGATGACCCGGTCGATGGGCAGAATCGGCAGCGCGGCGTTGCTGCTGGCGGCAAAACCGGGGCCGCCGGCCACGTGGCGGCGGGCGATCGAGACGAGGTCGCCGAGAACGGCGGAGGCGGTCTCTTCTCCCCCGGCGCCGGCACCGTAGAACATCAGACTGCCGGCCGATTCGGCTTCAACGAACACGGCATTGTTGGCGCCGTGCACCGCGGCGAGAGGGTGGCTGCGGTGCACCATCGCAGGGTAGACGCGGGCCGAGACGCCCTCCTGGCCTGAGGCATCCGTGAGGCGTTCGCATATGGCGAGCAGTTTCACGACGTAGCCCGATTTGCGGGCCGATTCGATCTGCTTCAGGGTGACGCCGGTGATGCCTTCGCGGTAGACGGATGCCAGCGGTACGGTGGTGTGGAAGGCGAGGCTGGCCAGAATGGCCGCTTTCTGGGCCGCGTCGTGCCCGCCGACGTCGGCGGTGGGGTCGGCTTCGGCGTAGCCGAGCTCGGTGGCCATGGCCAAGGCCTGCTCCATGGAGTCGCCCTCGGTGTCCATGCGGTCGAGGATGAAGTTGGTGGTGCCGTTGACGATGCCGAGGATGCGTTTGACCCGGTCACCGGCGAGGCTGTCGCGCAACGGGCGCACGATGGGGATCGCTCCGGCGACGGCGGCTTCGTAGTTGATCTGCGCGCCGACCTGGTCGGCGGCGGCGAAGAGTTCGGCGCCGTGCTCGGCCAGCAGGGCCTTGTTGGCGGTGACCACGTCGGCGCCGGAGTTGATGGCCAGCAGAATGTAGCTGCGTGCCGGTTCGATGCCGCCCATCAGCTCGATGACGATGTCAGCGCCGAGGATCAGGGATTCGGCATCGGTGGTGAACAGCTCCCGCGGCAGGTCGACGCTGCGTTCCGCGGTGACGTCGCGCACGGCGATGCCGACCAGTTCCAGGCTCGCGCCGACCCGGCCAGCCATTTCGTCGGCCTGTTCAAGGAGCAGGCGGGCGACCTGGGCACCGACGGTGCCGCCGCCGAGCAGGGCCACGCGCAGGTTGCGGTATTCGATCATCGGATGGTGTCCTTCGTGTCGCTGGTCTGTCGGGCTGAGGGGGTCGGCCGGGGCGCGGGGGCCGCGGCCACACCGGTGTCGCGGGCGAGCAGGTCTGCGGTGGTTTCCCCGCGGATGAGCAGTCGGGCGCCGGCGTGACGCACGGCGATCACGGGGGCGCGGCCGAGGTAGTTGTAGTTGTTGGACAGCGACCAGCAGTACGCGCCGGTCGCGGGTACGGCCACGAGGTCGCCGGGGGTGACGTCGCCGGGCAGGTAGTCCGCGTTCACGACGATGTCGCCGCTTTCGCAGTGCTTGCCGGCGAGGCGCACCAGGGCGGGTGCGGCGGTCGAGATCCGGTTGGCCAGGCGTACGGCGTAGTCGGCGCCGTACAGCGCGGGGCGCACGTTGTCGCTCATGCCGCCGTCGACGCTCACGTAGAGCCGGGTCGCGGTGCCGGCGTCGTGGGTGACCGCCACGGCTTTGGTCGTACCCACGGCGTAGAGGGTGAGGCCGGCGGGGCCGATGATGGCCCGGCCGGGTTCGAAGGCGACGCGGGGCAGCGGGATGCCGCGGGCGGTGCACTCGGCGGCCACGATGTCGGCCAGCCGGGTGGCGAGTTCGTCGATCGGGGTGGGGGTGTCGGTGTCTGTGTAGGCGATGCCGAAACCGCCGCCGAGGTTGAGTTCGGGTACCGGGCCGCCCTCGAGTAGGGCGGCGTGCACGGCGAGGAGCCGGGAGGCGGATTCCGCGAAGCCGTCGGCACCGAAGATTTGCGAGCCGATGTGGCAGTGCAGGCCGAGGAAGCGAAGCGAAGGGTGGGCACGGATTGCGGCGACCAGGGTGGGGGCATCGTCGAGGGTGATGCCGAATTTCTGGTCTTCGTGGCTGGTGGCGAGAAATTCGTGGGTGTGCGCGTGCACGCCGCTGTTCACGCGCAGCCGCACCGCCTGCACGCGGCCGTGCCGGGCGGCGGCGGCGGCGATGCGGTCGATTTCGATGGCGCTGTCGATGACGATGGCGCCCAGGCCGATGCGGGTGGCTTCGTCGATTTCGGCGAGGGACTTGTTGTTACCGTGGAATCCGAGCCGGCCGGGTTCCACGCCGGCGGCGAGGGCCACGGCGAGTTCACCGCCGCTGCAGATGTCGATGTTCAGGCCGGCGTCGGCCATCCAGCGTGCCATCTGCATGGAGAGGAAGGCCTTGCCGGCGTAGTAGATGCCGACGGTGGTGCCCACGCGAGCGAATTCCCGTTCGAAGACGCGGCGCAGTTCGGCGGCGCGGGTGCGGGCATCCGCTTCATCGATGACGTAAAGCGGGGTGCCGAATTCGCTGGCGAGGTCGGTGGCGCTGAGGCCGCCGATCATGAGTTCGCCGGCAGTGTTGCGGGTGGTGCTGGCCGGCCAGAGCGCGGGTGACAGCGCGTTGGCGTCGTCGGGCAGGTTCAGCCAGGCGGGTGCCAGTGGGTTCGGGTCGTGGTGGGGAAGGGGCACGGTGGTTACCTCACGAGAGTCGAGTGGATGTCTCAGCGAGCGAACCCGGATTGGTCCCTGAAGCCGGTGGAATAGCGAACCCGGGTTCGGGTGGCGAATTATTCGGCGCAGGTACCCCGGGTGGTGAGAGACTGCGTGCCGAGTGACAGCGTGCTGGACTCCAGCGTAATGCGTGCCCGCTCCGGGGTCACATCCACCGCGGTCGCTTCGACGCCCTGGGGCAGATACTCGGCCACGCAGACCCCGAGGCTCTGCTGGCTGTCGAGCACGAAATCTATCACGCCCGACACATCGAGGTTACCCACCGGGGTGGTCAGTTCGGTGCTGGTGGGGGTGAAGACGATGCTGTCCCCTGCGGCGGTGGCCTCGACGGTGGCGATGTAGCCCACCGAGAAGCCGGCCACGTCAAGGTCGCCGGTGTAGGTGGCGTCACCGTCGCCGAGGGTGAGCTCGGCGGGCGGGGCGGTGCTCGACTGGGCCAGCAGGGCGTTCAACGCGCCCGGGGTGAAGTCGAGGGTGGCTTCCACGTTGCCAATGGTGAGGGCGGTGTTGGTGGGTACCCGGCTGGCAACCACGTGAACGGATGCCGGAACCCCGTCGATGAGCAGGTTCGGCGCGTCGAGCGTGATCTCGTCGAAGCTGCCGCCGATGAACTGGGCGATCACGCTGGTTCCGCCGATCTCCACGGTCACCTCACCGGTGGCGGATGCCGGCAGCGAGTCAGTGATCTGCTTCTCGGCCTGGCTCTGGGCGAAGGCCCGGGCGCCCGCGTCGACGAGGAAGAACGCGCCCACCAGCATCACGAGCAGGACCCCGAAGATGATCAATCCGGCGCGGCGGCCGGGGCGTTTCTTCGGACGGCGCGGTTCGCGGGGGGCCGCGGTGTCGGTGTCCAGGGTCATCGTTACATCCGCTCCGGCGCGGAGACGCCGAGCAGGCCCAGGCCGTTGCGGATTACCTGGCCGGTGGCGTCGTTCAGCCACAGTCGGGTCCGGTGCAGATCGGTGACGGGTTCTTCGCCCAGCGGAATCACCCGGCAGTTGTCGTACCAGCGGTGGTAATAGCCGGCGACCTCTTCGATGTAGCGGGCGATGCGGTGCGGCTCCCGCAGTTCCGCCGCCTGGGCGACGATGCGCGGGTACTCCTGCAGCACGCCGAGCAAGGCCGATTCGCTGTCGTGCACGAGCAGTTGCGGCGCGAACACGCTGCGTTCCACACCGGATGCGGCGGCGTTGCGGGCCACGGCGGAGGTGCGGGCGTGCGCGTACTGCACGTAGAAGACCGGGTTGTCGTTGGTCTTCTTGCCCAGCAGGTCCAGGTCGATA
>JBBQYN010000203.1:0-5075 GCA_038208655.1 Actinomycetales bacterium | reverse complement strand
GTTGCGGTGGTCATCGTGGCCGTCTTTGTGTACATCCTCTCCGAGATATCGCCCGGCGAGCTATTCGAACCGGTGCCCGACACTGACAATCTGCAGGTCAGCGCGGTCAACTTGCTGTGGGCCGCCGCAGTGTTGGGTGTTTCATTGATCATTCTGGCGGGGGTGTTGAGTTGGCTGGTCACCCGCCGCGCCGTGCAACCGCTGGGCGAGGTGCTGCGCCTCCAGCGGGCATTTGTTGCCGACGCCAGCCATGAACTCCGCACCCCGCTCGCGGTCCTCGATGCCCGCCTGCAAATTCTGCAACGCACCCTCCCCGCCGGTGACCCGTCGTCCTCGGTCGTGGCGGAGCTCCGAGGTGATGCGAAGGACCTCATCCACATCGTCAACGACCTACTCGAATCTGCCGAAATCGGCGGCGCCGCCGTGCCCGCCACGCCCGTGATCGATGTGGTCGCTGCCGTCGAGGCTGCCGTGCAATCCCTGGCACTCATCGCCGTGGACGAACACATCACCATCGAAATGGATGCGCCTCAGCCCGCGCCGGTGCGCGTGCCGGCCTCCAGCATCACCCGGTGTGTGGTGGCCCTGCTGGACAACGCGGTGCGTTTCGCCCCCAACGGATCGACCATTACGGTCGGAGTCGCCGTTACCAAGAAAATTGTCGCAGTTACTGTGCGTGATTGTGGCCCGGGCATCCAGGGGATCGATCCCGCGCGTATCTTCGATAGGTTCGCGCATTCCGGCGCGGCCGTGGGTGGCGGGGGTGATGGCCGCACCGGGTTCGGTATCGGCCTGGCTCTGGTGCGCGAAATTGCGGTTCGCTACGGCGGTACCGCGCGGGTCGGCGAGAGCTCCGCCGCGGGCACCTCGATCAGTCTCACCTTTCCGCGGGCGAAGCAAGCCTGATCCTTCGCTGCCGCGGAGATTGCCACCGGCCGGGCACGTCGATGTCAATCTGGGCCGGGGAATGCTTGCTTCTGTGAGAAGTCTTAGACAGCACCGTGTTCAGTGGTGTTATCGACCCCATCCCAGGAGGAACACATGTCCACGACCTCTACGCGCAGAACCAACGTTTCGCCCGTGCGGAACCTTCTTACCAAGGTGCCCGAGGTCACCCTCATCTTCTGGGTGATCAAGGTACTTGCGACCACGGTGGGTGAGACCGCCGCGGACTTCCTTAACGTTGACCTCGGTTTGGGCCTGACGATCACGTCGGTCATCATGGCGGTCCTCCTGGTGGCCGCCCTCGTTGTGCAGTTCAAGCTGCACAAATATATCCCCGCGGTGTACTGGCTGGCCGTGGTGCTCATCAGCGTTGTCGGTACACTGATCACCGATAACCTCACTGACAGTCTCGGGGTGCCCCTGTGGGTGACGACGGTCGTCTTCGCCATTGCATTGGCGGCGACCTTCAGCCTCTGGGCCTTGTCGGAGAAGACGCTATCCATCCACTCCATTTTCACGACTCGGCGGGAGTCGTTCTACTGGTTGGCGGTGTTGTTCACGTTCGCGTTGGGCACCGCGGCGGGTGACCTCGTTGCCGAGGGACTCAACCTGGGCTTCTTCGTCGCGCTACTCGTCTTCGCCGCCGCCATCGCCCTGGTGGCCGTGGCGTACTTCGTCTTCCGCCTGAACGCGGTGCTCGCCTTCTGGATCGCGTACATCCTCACCCGCCCTCTGGGCGCATCCACGGGGGATCTGCTCTCCCAGCCCCTCGCCGACGGTGGCCTGGGACTTGGGACCACGGGAACCAGCGTGTTGTTCCTGGCCATCATTCTGATCTTGGTGGTCGTGCTGACCCTTCGCGCCCGCACCACGAACGCTCAACCCTCAGATGCACGGTTGACGGCCTCTGTTTAGAGTACCGAGCGCGGCAGCGGATGTCGGACCCGACGTTAGCTAACTTGAGAGAAGGACCGTTCAGCATGAATAGCCTGATTTTCACCGCACTCCCAAGCTCCGGTTTTCTGGATCCGCAATCCGTGATCGCCGGTGCCGGCGTCTGGGGCCTCGTCGTCGTGTGCGCGATCGTGTTCGTGGAGACGGGCCTGCTCGTGGGGTTCTTCCTGCCCGGCGACACTCTGCTGTTCTTCACCGGGGTGCTCACTTTCAGCGGGGTAATCAGCCAGCCGCTCTGGATCGTGGTCCCAGCGGTCGCGGTCTCGGCCGCGCTGGGTGATCAGCTCGGCTACCTCATCGGGCATGTGTCGGGTCCACGTATTTTCGACCGGCGCGAATCCGGCCTGTTCAGCCGCGCGAGCGTCACGCGAACGCAGGGCTTTTTTGACCGGTTCGGCCCGGCAGCGGTGACCATCGCACGGTTCGTACCCGTTGTGCGAACCTTTGCTCCCGTCGCCGCAGGCGTCGGTAAGATGCCCCGGCGGGTGTTCACCATGTTTAACATCCTTGGTGCCGTGTTCTGGACGACCGGGGTGGTGCTTCTGGGATTCGGGCTGGCTCACATTCCGGGCGTTGCCGACTTCGCCGCACGCTACATCGATCTCGTGTTGATCGGCATCGTCGTGCTCTCCGTGGTGCCGGTCGTCAGCCGTGCGCTCATGGCTCGTCACCAGCAGTTGAACGCGTAAGGCTGACTGTGACCGTCCGCGGTGGCCGAATGACGGGCTTGCTGTTTCTCATCGTGGTCTCACGGTGGGGTCACTTGTGTTCAGATCGCCAACGGCACGGCAATCAAGGGAGAAGGAACCGTGAACAGGCCGACCAACCGCCCGGCGCCCATCCCGTGATGGGCGCCGGGTGAGGCTCCTCGTCGTCGAGGATGACGTCCGCATCGCGGACGTCATCCGTCGTACCCTCACCGAATCCGGCTACGCCGTCGATGTCACGCACACCGCGCCCGACGGCGTGCAGGCCTTCGAGATCGACAGTTACGATCTCGTCGTTCTCGACCTGATGTTGCCGGGGTTGCCGGGCGGCGGGATGGACGTCTGCCGACGCATCCGCTTGATCAACAGGGACGTGCCCGTATTGATGCTGACCGCGTTGGACTCGATGCACACGAAGGTGGAGGGCCTGGACGCCGGGGCCGACGACTACATCGTGAAACCGTTCCACCTGGTCGAACTGCTGGCCCGGGTGCGGGCGCTGCTGCGACGCTCACCGCGCGCCTTCGCGCCCCTGCTGCAGGCGCAGGGAGTCACCCTCGACCCGGCCACCCGCACCGCCCAGCGTGCCGGACGCAGCATCGTGCTCACGGCAAAGGAATTTGCTGTGCTGGAATATTTGATGCGTAACGCCGGCAGCATCATCAGCACGAGCGAGCTGATCGACCACGCCTGGGACAGCAACTATGAAGGGTTCAGCAACGTGGTGCAGACGTACATTCGCTACCTGCGGCAGAAGCTGACCCTGCCCGGCGAGGCGGACATCATCGAGACTCGGCGCGGGGCTGGCTATCTGATTGGCGCGGACAGCTGATGTTTCGCCGCGCGCTGGTGCGCCTCACCGTGACTTACACGATCGTTCAGCTGGTGCTGTTCGCCGCATTCGCGGTCGGCATTTACGCCTTCGTCACCGGAACCTTCGACTTCGACGCCACCGAATCTGACGGTGCCAGCGCCCTCAACGCGGCCGAGCAGGGCTTCGCCAATCTCCGCACCGGCCTGCTCGTGCTCTACGCCGCGCTCCTCGTGCTAATCCCTCTCGCCAGCTATGCCATGGCCCGAACAGCCCTCGCACCGTTGCAGAAAAGCTACGAGCTGCAGCAACGTTTCGTCGACGGCGCCTCCCACGAGATGCGCAGCCCGCTGAGCATCATTCAGGGCGAACTTGAACTGGCCCTGCTGAGCACTCGCACCCCGGTCGAGTACGAGCAGGCGATGCACACTGCGCTGGAAGCCGTCGGCGGACTTAGCCACCTCACCAACGATCTCCTCCTGCTCTCCCGGGGCGGGGGAGCTGAGTTGAAGAAAACGTACGAACGTGTCGATCTGAATGAGCTTGTCCGGCTCGACATCGCCGCGCGGTCACGTAGTCCGGAGGATGTCGCCCGGGTACAGGTTCGCCTCGGGCCACCCACGGTTGTCGTGGGATCCCCGGCGCTGCTCGCTCGAGCGATCGCCAATGTCATTGACAATGCGCTGAAATTCACACCGACATCGGGTGTCATCACCGTAGCCACTGGCGTCGTCGACGGTACCTGCAGCGTCACGGTGCGTGACACCGGCATGGGCATGGATCACAACGACCTCAAGCACGCCTTCAACCGGTTCTGGCGATCCGACCATGCACGTTCCCAGCCCGGGCACGGTCTCGGGCTCAGCCTGGTGCAGCAGATTATCCAAGCTCACGACGGGCGTGTAACGCTGACCTCGCAGCTGGGCGTCGGAACGACCGTCACGGTGAAACTTCCATTACGCCCCTAACCCGGAGGCGCCGCGCGGGCTCTCACGCTCGTCTCACGTCCCCCTCTCTAGCTTGGAAATATGGCCCCGCAGTCGCGGAGCCCACTACGAAAGGCACACAATGCAGAAGAAGACGAAAATCGCTGGCGGCGCAGCTGTCGCCCTGGCCCTGGCCCTCGTCGGCGGAATCACCCTCACCGCCGGCGCCCAGGCCACTCCCGCCAGCCCCTCATCGTCCACCTCGACCGTCGAACCCGCCGCAACGGCAGTCGACACGGACAACGTTCAGAACGAAGTAGAAGACGGAACGAACGACGGCGAAACCGCCGACGACACCGGCACCGAATCCGGCACCGAGTCAGGCACCGAGTCCGAAACCGAAGACACCAGCGATGACATCAACGGTGTCGCGGTAGAAGACGGCACCCAGGACTAACCCGCGATCAGCGAAACGAGTGGCCGGGACGCAATCGCGTCCCGGCCACTCGCACGTCAACTTCCGATGTGCCCCGCCCCGAACGGGCCTGACAGTCATGGTCAGAGTGCTTGAACTATGCCCATCATTCCGGCGTCCTCGTGGTCAAGGATGTGACAGTGGTAGACCGTGCGCCCGCTGAAATCGTTGAAGGCGATCCGCACGCGCACGGTGCTGCGCGCCGGTATGTTCACGACGTCCTGCCAGATCACTGAATCAACGGGCTGGCCATCTTG
>JBBQYN010000202.1:0-5079 GCA_038208655.1 Actinomycetales bacterium | reverse complement strand
CGGCGCGGACGGCTATTTTCAGACGCCGCCCGTCGCCGTGGGCACCACGACGTACGCGCTGGTATCGCCGCCGATCGATATGAGCGGTGACCGGGCCCCTAACACCATGGGTGACGGGTACATGGGTGACAACTACATGGGTGACAACTACACGGGTGACAACTACATGGGTGACAACTACATGGGCGACAGGGGCTACGTCGGCAGCGGCGGAATGATGCCGTTCAACCTGGGCAGACTGCGCCTGTCGGCCGAGTCCGCGAGCGGTGCACCGTTGTTCATCGGAGTGGCCCCGAGCCAACAGGTGGAGGCCTACCTCGCCGATGTGTCGCACGCGGTCGTGACCCGCGCCAATATCGGGCCGGGCGGCAACAGCCTGAGCGTGATCGAGGGCAGTCAGGCGCCGGCGGACCCGACGCAGCAGGATTTCTGGACCCTGTCGCAGACCGGAACGGGTGAGCAGAACCTGGTCTGGAACCTGCAGAACCTGTCGGCACAGGAGAATGCCGCGCCGGCGGCCAGTTACACGCTCGTGGTGATGAACGCGGACGGCAGCCGAGCCGTGAACGTGGACCTGCGCGGTGGAGCGCGCAGTGATCTGATCGCGCCGCTGGGCTGGGGACTGCTGATCAGCGGCATCGCGCTGCTGCTCGTGGCCCTGGTGCTGCTGGCACTCGGAACCGTGCTGTTGGTGCGCCAGCCCGTGCGCCGGGCCGCGGCCGGACCGGATGCGGCGGCCACCTCGGTCGACTCGGTGCACCTCTAACCGTTGCGGCGCTAGGAGCGCACCAGGCGGGCGATCGCGGCGGAGGCTTCCTGCAGCTTGGCCTCGGCCTCGGTGCCGCCGGTTGCCACAGCGTCGCGCACACAGTGGTTGAGGTGGTCATCGAGCAGGCCGAGCGCGACCGACTGCAGCGCGCTGGTCATCGCCGAAATCTGCGTGAGAATATCGATGCAGTACTTCTCGTCGCTGACCATCCCCTGCAGCCCGCGGGCCTGCCCCTCGATGCGGCGCAACCGCTTGAGGTAATTGTCCTGGTTGGAGATATACCCGTGATGGGCGTGCACCGGCTCGGCGGAGGTGGGATCGGCCGGCTGCGGGGCGTCGGGGTGATCGGTGGCGGTCATGTCGCATCCGTTCTCGTGAATCAGCCCCAAGAGAAGTACCCCTTGGGGGTATAGGGTTGTTTCATGGTACTCCATCGGGAGTGCTGGGGCATCGGCTCGGTCATGCCCACCGCGGAAAGGATTCACCAGATGTCGTCAGCAGCAACGCTCACCACGTACGAAGTCACCGGAATGACCTGCGGTCACTGCGTGGCCGCCGTGACCGAAGAGATCGGCCTGCTCCCCGGGGCCGACGCCGTGACGGTCGACCTCGTCGTGGGGGGAACCTCCCGGGTCACCGTCACCAGCACCGCTCCGCTGGAGCGTGCCCTGGTCGACGCCGCCGTGGTCGAAGCCGGGTACGAGCTGGTCGCGGCGCGGCCATGACGATCGAGCAGGTTGACCTCGCCATTGGCGGCATGACCTGCGCCTCGTGTGCGGCGCGCATCGAGAAAAAGCTCAACCGCATGCCCGGCGTCGCCGCGACGGTGAACTACGCCACCGAGAAAGCCAACCTCACCCTACCGGCCGGAACGACGGTGCACGACGCCATCGCGACCATCGAAGCCACCGGGTACACCGCCGTGCCGCCGGCACCGCCCGTCGCGGCCGCCGACCCGTTTGACCCGGCCCCCACCGCTGACCCCGCCGATCCGACCGCCGCGCTGCTGCAGCGGCTGCAGATCTCGACCGCCCTCGCGCTGCCCGTGGTGATCCTGTCGATGATTCCGGCGTTGCAGTTCGACAACTGGCAGTGGCTCACCCTGGCCCTGGCGGCTCCGGTCGCCCTGTGGGGCGCCTGGCCGTTCCACCGGGCCGCGTTCGTGAACGCCCGGCACGGCGCCGCCACCATGGACACCCTTGTGAGCGTCGGCGTGCTCGCCGCCCTGGGGTGGTCGCTCTACGCCCTGTTCTTCGGCATGGCGGGCATGACCGGTATGACCATGAGCTTTGAGTTCGTGGTGACCCCCGGCGCCGCCTCCCACGAGATCTACCTTGAAGTCGCCGCCGCCGTGACCGTGTTCCTGCTGGCCGGCCGCTACGTGGAAGCCCGCGCCAAACGACGCTCCGGCGCGGCCCTGCGGGCTCTGCTTGAGCTGGGCGCGACCGAGACCAGCCTGCTCGTGGACGGCGTGGAAACCCGCATCAGCACCACCGCGCTTGCCGTCGGCGACGCCTTCGTGGTGCGGCCCGGCGAGAAGATCGCCACCGACGGGGTCGTCGTCGAGGGCGTCTCTGCCGTGGATCAGAGCATGCTGACCGGCGAATCCGTGCCGGTTGAAGTGATGGTCGGCGACGCGGTCGTGGGCGCCACCCTGAACCGCGGCGGCCGCCTCGTGGTGCGCGCCACCCGCGTCGGTGCCGACACCGAGCTGGCCCAGATCGGGCGCCTCGTGGAACAGGCGCAGACCGGCAAGGCGCAGGTTCAGCGCCTCGCCGACCGGGTTTCCGCCATTTTCGTGCCCATCGTGCTGCTGCTCGCGCTGGGCACCCTCGCCACCTGGCTGCTCATCGGAGGCGGCACCGAACTGGCGTTCACGGCCGCCGTGGCGACCCTGATTATCGCCTGCCCGTGCGCCCTCGGCCTGGCCACCCCCACCGCCCTGCTGGTGGGAACCGGCCGCGGTGCCCAGCTCGGCATTCTCATTAAGGGCCCCGAGGTGCTCGAAGCCACCCGCCGGGTCGACACCATCGTGCTCGACAAGACCGGCACCGTGACGACGGGCCGCATGAGCGTGGTCAGCAGCGCCACCGTGGAATGTGCCGACAGCGGCGAGTTGCTGCGGTTGGCCGGTGCCGCGGAAAACGGCTCAGAGCATCCGATCGCCGCCGCCATCACGGCCGCTGCGGCCGCTCGCGGCCCGGTTCCCGCCGCCGAATCGTTCGCCTCGGAACCCGGGCTCGGCGTGCAGGCCGTCGTTGACGGGCGCCTCGTGCTTGTGGGCCGCGGCCAGTGGCTGACCGACTCCTGGGGAATCGCGCTGCCCATCGAACTGCAGGCGAACGTCGACACCGGTGAGGGCCTTGGGCACACCGTGGTGCTCGTGGCCTGGGACGGCAAGGCGCGCGGCATGATCGCCGTGGCCGACACCGTGAAGGACTCCAGCGCGGCCGCCGTCGCCGCCTTCGAACGCCTCGGCCTGCGCGTGATGCTGCTCACCGGCGACAACGAGCGGGCCGCCCGAGCCGTGGCCGCCACGGTCGGCATCACCGACGTGCGTGCCGGCGTGCTGCCGGCCGGAAAAGCCGACGTCGTGCGCGCCCTACAGCAGGACGGCCGTGTGGTCGCCATGGTCGGCGACGGAGTCAACGACGCCGTCGCACTGGCCACAGCCGACCTGGGCATCGCGATGGGCACCGGAACCGACGTGGCCATCGAGGCCAGCGACCTCACCCTGGTGCGCAGCGACCTGCTCGCGGCAGCGGATGCCATCCGACTGTCCCGGCGCACGCTCGGCACCATCAAGGCCAACCTGTTCTGGGCGTTCGCCTACAACGTGGCCGCGATTCCGCTGGCGATGCTGGGGCTGCTCAACCCGCTGATCGCCGGGGCAGCGATGGCGTTA
Source organism: Actinomycetales bacterium (assembly GCA_038208655.1). Taxonomy (GTDB): domain Bacteria; phylum Actinomycetota; class Actinomycetes; order Actinomycetales; family Microbacteriaceae; genus Cryobacterium. The sequence continues at coordinate 1,405 of JBBQYN010000202.1, read as the reverse complement.
AGCTCGGTGTTCGTGGTGACCAACAGCCTGCGGCTGCGCGGCTTTCGGGCGCTGCCCGCGCCGCGCTGACCGCCGGGCGCCGCGGCCGGGCGCCGCGCCCGGAGTCTGGTCCCGAGGGTAACGTTCAGATACCCCCCGGGTATACTGGTCTGTGGAGGTATGAGATGAAGATTGTCATTGTGGGCGGGGTTGCCGGCGGCATGTCGGCGGCGACGAGAATGCGGCGGCTCGATGAAAAGGCCGAGATCGTGGTGTTCGAACGGGGCCACTATGTGTCGTTCGCGAACTGCGGCCTGCCGTACTACGTGGGCGGCGTCATTGACGACCGGTCTGAGCTGTTGCTGCAGACCCCGGAATCCCTGGCAGCCCGGTTCGACCTCGACGTGCGCATCGACACCGAGGTCGTTGACATCGACCGCGCGGCCCGCACCGTGAGCGTGCGTGACGTGCACAGCGGAGAGCAGAGCACGCACGGTTACGACCGGCTCAGTCTCGCCGCCGGCGCCACGACCCGGTCCGACCCGGCCAGCGCCGTGACGTCCAGCCTCCCCACGCACACACTGCGCACCATCGATGATGTCGACCACATTCAGCGGGTGCTCGCGGACGTGACCGGGTCGGCGTCGGCCGTGGTCATCGGCGGCGGTTTCATCGGCCTCGAAGCCGTGGACAACCTCGTGCGCCGCGGCGTGCACGTCACCCTCGTGCAGCGCGGCGCCCAGGTGCTCAGCCCGCTCGATCCCGAGATGGCAGCCCCGGTGGCCACGCACCTTCGCGTGCACGGCGTGGATGTGCGGCTGAACGTCACCGTTGTGGGTGGCGAACTCGGCGCGGTGCGCCTCAGCGACGGATCCCTCGTGGCCGCCGACCTCGTGATCGACGCCAGCGGCGTGCGCCCCGACACCTCGCTCGCCGCCCGGGCGGGCCTGCGTATCGGGGTGAGCGCCGGCATCTGGGTCGACGACACCCAACAGACCAGCGACCCCGCCATCTTCGCCGTCGGTGACGGCGTGCAGAAAACGGACGCCGTGACCGGCGACGGAACCCTGGTCACCATGGCCGGCCTCGCCAACCGGCACGGGCGCGCCGCCGCGGACAGCATCGCCGGCCGCCCCGACACCGCCGAACCTGCCGTGGGCACCGGAATCGTGGGGGTCTTCGACCTCACCGTGGCCTTGGTGGGCTGGAACGAGAAGCGCCTCGTAGCCGCCGGCCGGGCGCACCGAATCGTGCACACGCATCCGTCGTCACACGCCGGCTACTTTCCTGGCGGCCAGTCGATGGCCATGAAACTGCTCATCGACGCCGACACCGACGCGATTCTGGGTGCCCAGATCGTGGGCGGCGACGGCGTGGACAAGCGCATCGATGTGCTCGCCACGGCCATGGCCGGCGGGCTCGGCGC
>JBBQYN010000201.1:0-5087 GCA_038208655.1 Actinomycetales bacterium | reverse complement strand
AATCGTGGCGGCCTGGATGGCCGAGGGGGTTTCGTATCCGACGACTTTGAGTGCCTTGAGCATGGCATCGTTGAGTCCGAGGTCGGAGAAGGTAATAGCGTTGCTGGCCGCGTCTGCGTCGCTCTGCGTGGTTGTGTCTTGGGGCGTCATACTCTAACGGTAGTCGTTTTATGCTCGATCCCCGTTTCTGGGGGTAGGTTTGGGGTGCGCGCGCGCCGAACGGGCGCCGAAGTGGTCGAAAAGCACCGTTACCCGACGACCGCACGCTGCGATGTGCGTCACCGAGCAGGCGACGATGTGCGTCACCGCGCCAGCGTGATCCGTTTCTCCTTGTGCTGTTGCTTGGCGGCAGCGTCACTGGCGCGCAGCAGCCGCCGGGTCTCCACGATGTCGCCGATCGCCGATCGCCGGTCGCCGGTCGCCACCAGTGCGTATCGGGGTCGGCATCGATGAGGATTGCCTTGGCCAGCAAGCTCAGCGCCACCGCGATGATTGCTCCGATCGGACAGATCACGATGGCCCAAAAGAGCACCGAGAAGAACGTGATGGTCTGGCTCAGGGCCACGGCGTTACCCACCACCCGCGGTTGAATGACCGATTGAACTATCGCGTTGATGAGGCCGTAGATCACGATCACGGTCAGCGCCGTCTGCCAGCCGCCCACGAGGAACCCGAACATCGCTCGCGGTACCGGCATGACCCGGCGGTCGCAGGGTCGAGTGAATGCCGCCCAGGGCGACGCAGACCGCAAGGTCACCGCGTCGACGGGGTCCTCGCCTGCCCGCGACATTGCGCAGGCCCGGGCGCTGCTTTACGAGGGAGTGATCCAGCGCGACGAGTACGACGCGTTGAAGTCCCGTGCGCTGAGCTGACGGCGTCGGGTTAATCCGACGCGGCGGAGCCGTGTCAGCTCAAAAACGCGATCGCGGCGTCGCGGAAAGCGCGTGCGGGGGGCGCGTTGAAATGGTTGCGCCCGGGAATTTCGAAGAACGTGCCGTGCGGGGCGGCAGCGGCCAGGGCCCGGGAGGCTTCCAGAATGTGGTCGTCGCTGCCGGTCGCGAACAGCAGCGGCTGTTCCGGCGCGTTCTGCGCACTGGGCTGGGCGCCGTCGCGCATGCCTTCGACGAGCGCGACGAGCGCGAGCAGGTCGTTACTTGGCAGGGTCTTGGCCATGTCGAGGTACACGCCGGTGAGGCGGTCGGTGACGGGCGTTCCGTGCTCGATGTGGGCGCGCGCATCCGCTATCTGAAAGCGTTTGAGCGGGTCACCGTCGGGAATGCCGCCGAGCACCGCCCGGGTGATGCGCGGGCCCAGGTCGCGGCCGGCCTGCCAGCCGACGCGGGCGCCGAGGGAGTAGCCCACGTAGGCAGCGTCGCTGATGAGGTAGGCGTCGAGCACGGTTTCGATGTCGGCCACGAGGGTGGACATCGCGTACGCCGCGGGGTCATGTGGCTTGTGGCTGTGGCCGTGGCCGCGCTGGTCGACGGCGAGCACGTGAAAGCCTGCCCGGGTGAGGTCTCGGGTCCAGCCGGTGCCGTGCCAGTTCGCGAGGGCGCTCGAGGCAAACCCGTGCACGAGCAAAACGGTGGGGTGCCCCGGGTCACCGAGCTCATAGCTGGCGATCTGCACGCCGTCGGCGGCGGTCACGAAGTGGTGTGGGGGAGCGGTGCGTGAATTCATCACTGCCCATTCGACCACGAATGCCCCGCGAGACGACACGTTTCGCCCCTCCGCGCGCGGGATTTGGGGCGAAACGTGTCGTCTCGCGGAAGGGGGAACGGGAGGGGGAGGGCGCGCGGCGCTCTCAGGACTTTGTCAGGATGATACGGTGCTTAGAGAGCCCGGGAAGCGCCAGATACCGCCGTCGCCGCACGCGACGCCGCGAAACCGCACCGGAGCCAGCTTTCTCCGTCGCCGCAGCAGACTGCGGCGACCATCCTGATACGTGGCGTTCGGCGCTGCATTCGAGAGGACACCCGTGCCATTTGACGGAGCAGATTTCTACCAACTCAGCGGGGCGACGGTCATCATCCTGATCGTGGCCTTCTACGGCGGCACCTTCCTGCTGTCCGTGAAAATCGGCCGCAAGAAGGAAAACGTCGACGGTTACATGACCGCCGGCAACCGGGTGGGCTTCGGCATCTCCGCCGCGAGCATGACGGCCACCTGGATCTGGGCGTCGTCCTTCTACGCCGCCGCGACATCCGGTTACACCTACGGACTGTCCGGCCCGATCCATTACGGCCTCTGGGGCGCCCTGATGATTCTGTTCATCTACCCCTTCGGGCGTCGCATCCGTGCCGTCGCCCCGAAGGCGCACACCCTGGCCGAGGTGATCCACGCCCGGCACGGCCGCTCCAGCCAGCTGATCCTGGCCGGGTCCAACGTGCTCGGCAGCGTGATCAGCCTCATGACCAACTTCACCGCCGCCGGCGCCCTGATCTCCATCCTGAGCCCGTTCAGCTTCGTGCAGGGCGTCATCTTCACCGGGCTCGGCGTGCTTTCGTACACGCTGTGGTCGGGTTTTCGTGCGTCAGTGCTCACCGACTTCGTGCAGCTGATCGCCATGATGGGTGCCGCGGCGATCATCATCCCGCTGGTGTTCTTCTCTGCCGGTGGCCCGGGCATCTTCGCCGACGGGTTCAGCATGATCACCAACCAGCAGGCCGACTTCTTCTCTGTTGACGCCATTCTCAACCAGGGCGCGCCATTCTTCATCGCGGTGCTCGCCTACGCGATTGGCAACCAGACCATCGCGCAGCGGCTCTTCGCCGTGCGGGAAGACCTGATCAAGAAGACTTTCCTCACCGCCACGCTGGGCTATGGCGTCACGGTGATCGGCCTGGGCATCATTGGCATGCTCGCCCTGATGGTGGGCATGCAGCCCGTCGACGGGGACATGAACAACATCATTCCGCAGATGGCGTCGACCTACCTCGCCCCGGTGGTGATCGGCATTTTCTTCATCATGGTGCTCGGCTCGCTGTCCTCCACCGCCGACTCCGACCTGTCGGCACTGTCCTCGATCATGATGACCGACATTTACGGCAAGAACGTCGCCAAAAAGGGCGCGGTCAAGCCCAAGACAATGCTGCTCGTCGGCCGGCTCACCATGATCGTGGCCACCATGCTCGGCCTCGCCTTCGCGAGCCTGCAGATGGATATTCTCACGCTGTTGGTCTTCGTCGGGGCGCTTTGGGGCGCCCTGGTTTTCCCGGTGATCATGAGCTTCTACTGGGACCGCATCACCAACGCCGCGTTCAGCGTCTCGGTGCTGGGCGCGCTCGTCGTGTTCGCCCTGCTGCGGTTCGAGATCATCCCGATGGTCGGCGTGAGCGGCTACTTCTTCGAGTTCCTCGCCGCGATCGGTATCGGCATCGTGATCGGCCTGATGGGCTTCGGCTTCTTCGGCAAGCGGGCCGGCATGATTCTCGGCGTGCTGGCGATTCTGGTCTCCTTGCCCTTCGTGCTCGGCTTCCTGCGCGACTACGTCGTGCTTACCAGCGCCCTCACGGCGTACGGCGTGAGCGCAGTGGTGTGCACCCTGATGAGCCTGCGCAACACCGAGCGCTTCGACTTCTCCTCGATCAGCCGCCAGGCCACCGAGTTCGAGCCCACGCCGCCCGTCGAGGCGCGGTCCACCCCGTCCGACTCCTGATCTCGACCCACATTCCAGCCCGGAGGTTCAAATGCAAACAATCCTGATGACCGTCTACGTGCTCATGTGGCCTGCCCTCGTTGTGGGCGTGCTCTACGTGCTGTGCGCCGGCGTATACCGCGACTACCGCGCGGCCAAAAAAGAGGGCCGCAGCCTAGTCTGACCCTAGACCCCCGGCGTGCTCGCGTCGGAGGTGCCGGTCGCGGGGGTACCGCCCTCCGGGGGACCGGTGTCCGGGGCATCCGGTGAGCGGATGCCCATCCCGGCCGCGGGCAGAATCACTCCGTCGATGATCGACACCAGAAAATCCCGGTCCACGGCCTGGCGCAAAATGAGCACCCGGTAGGTCGACATGGACTGGCTGACCATGGCGAGGTTCTCCACATCGCACTGCGCCGAGATCTCCCCGCGCGCCACCGCCCGGGCCAGCAGCGCCCGGTTTGCCGCAGTACGCGGCGCGAGAATGGCGGCGTGCGCCGCCGCGGCAAGTTCCGGAGCCTGCGACACCATTGACATGATGCCCGCCATGATCTGCAGTTTCTTGCGGCCGTCTTCGATGGAGGGCTGCTTGATCATCGCGATCAGGTCGCCACGCAGCGAGCCGGTGTCGGGCAGCTCGGTGGGGTCGCCCTGCTTCATACATGCGACCGCGTCGATGAGCATCTCGCCCTTGCTCGACCAGCGCCGGTACAGCGTGGCCTTGCCCGCCCGGGCCCGGGCCGCGACCATGTCGATGGTCATGCCGTCGTACCCGGTCTCGGCGAGTACCTCGAGGGCGGCCATCAGAATCTCGGGGTCGCGGGTGTGATCACGTTTTCGGCCAAGCTTCGGAGCCGGTGCGGTGCTCGGGGGCAGCTCGGTCATGGTCGGTGGTCTCCGTATTCGTTGCGGGCCGGGCGGACTGGCCGCTGGTCTGGGCTGCGACGGGCCAGTCCGGCGGCCTGTGCCGCCAATGTTACCGGAACGTAAAATATGAAACCATAGATATCCGGAACTCTCGAGTATCGGATGCAGTGATCCGCATGTCGCAGACAACCTCCGCTCATTATCGCGCAACCGGCGCCCTGCCCGCTCCCTCCCGACGCTGGTGGACGCTGACCACCGTCGCCCTGGCACAGCTGATGGTCGTGCTCGATTCCATCGTCGTCAATATCGCGCTACCGTCGGCCCAGGCCGACCTCGGTTTTTCCAACGGCGACCGGCAGTGGCTGGGCGGGTACCTCACCGAGAACTTCGACTGGCGGTGGACCCTGTACATCAACGTGGTCATCGCCATCATCGCGATCGTGGGAGCGCTGCTGTTCGTGACGCACGTGCCACGCGTGGGTCCACGCCCGAAACTCGACATCCCCGGAACGCTGCTGGTGTCCGGCGGCCTGTTCGGGCTGGTCTTCGGGTTCTCCAACGCCGAAACGGATGGCTGGGACTC
>JBBQYN010000200.1:0-5102 GCA_038208655.1 Actinomycetales bacterium | reverse complement strand
AGGGCACCCAACGTGCGTGCAAATCTTGGAGTACGCGACGATGCCGTCGTAGGACCAGCCGGCGCGTTCAGGGGTCTCGATGAGCTGATCGGGCTGCAAGCGCATGAGCAGCACCGCCGACTTGGCTTTCTCCGCTAGACGGCTCTCGTGGCCGAGTTCGATCAGGCCCTCGGGAATGACGTGGAACGAGGAGCCCAGGGTGACCTCGGAGGCCTTGATGGGCACACCGGTCGGGTCCATGGTCAGACGGGTGCCAGCCTCCCACAGTGTGTTCTTGAGCAGGGCGACGGGGTCTTGGTCCTGCGGGCCGAGGCCACGGAACAACACGACGGCGGGGAGGGGGAAGGCGACGAGCGCCCCGATCAGGCTGTTGCGAATGAGGGTGCGACGGCCGAATCCGGATTCTTCATTGGCCTGCTGGAAGATTTCTACCGCGCGGGCGCGCACTTCGTCAGTGCCACGAACCGGGTGGCGTTCGTCGACGCCCTCGTGACCGTACATGAGGGCCTTGCCCCAGTGCACAGCGCCGATTCCCAGCGCCAGAAGCGCCAGGGACAGACCGAGTCCGATGAAGAGGTTGTTCAGGCGAACGGAACCCATGTCTTCGGGAACGATCGGGAACGCCATGTACGCGACGATGGCGAAGATGCTGCCGACGATCGAGACGTAGAAGAGCGTGTAAACGGTGCGTTCCGCGTTACGATCCGCTTTGGGATCGATGTCCGTGACACGGTCACGGTGCGGCGGAAACCCGGGGTTGCCCACGGCGCTCCGTGTGACGACGGCGGTACCGGTGGACTGGTCCACGGGTACAACGCTCGACGAACCGGCGGCGGTCATATCCGCGTCGCCGTTATCGTCCTTGGCCATTGTTCTCCTTCTTACGCTGGGTAGAAATCTTAAGCTGTGTCACTGCGGGAAGTACGACTAGTTCGACTTTGCGGTGATCCACACGGTCAAGGCAACGATCGCTCCGAGCCCAAAGACCCAGATGAACAGGCCTTCCGCGACGGGACCCACGGAACCAAGCGACAATCCGCCGGGTGAAGGGTTGTCTTCGATGTACTTGAGGTAAGTGATGATGTCGCGCTTGTTCTCGGGGGAGATGTTCATGTCATTGAAGACGGGCATGTTCTGCGGGCCGGTGACCATGGCCTCGTACACGTGCACGGCTTCGACATCCGCCAGGGCGGGGGCGAACTTGCCCTCGGTGAGGGCTCCACCGGCGCCGGCCACGTTGTGACACATTGCGCAGTTGATGCGGAACAGCTCGGCACCGACGGCCGCGTCGCCATTTCCATCCAGGAACTCGGCAGCGGGAATAGCCGGGCCGGGTGCGGTGGATGCGACGTAGGCGGCCAGGGCCGCCACCTGTTCGGGTGTGAACTGAACAGGCTTCTTGAGCGCCTGCGGTCCCGATGCCTGCAACGGCATGCGTCCGGTCCCGACCTGGAAGTCAACGGATGCTGCGCCGACGCCGATGAGGCTCGGTCCTTCCGTGGACCCTTGCATGCTGAGGCCGTGGCAGGTGGCACAGTTCGCGGCGAAGAGCTTCTCGCCGTCATCAATGGTCTGCTGGGACGCGACGTCGATCTGTGCACTCGCAGTGCTGGTGCTGAAGGCCGCGTAAGCTCCGCCGGTGAACAGCAGGCCAATCGCGATCAGGGCAACGTTTGCGAGGGGGTGGCGGCGGCCGGTCTTACGGCCGGCTCGGGCCTGTACTGAGGTCTGGGTTTTTCTGGTCATGCTGAAGGTGTCCGCTCCTGAGTCTTATTTAAGAACGTAGACGACCAGGAAAAGCCCGATCCAGACGACGTCGACGAAGTGCCAGTAGTAGGAGACCACGATGGCGCTGGTGGCTTCCTTGTGGCCGAAGTTCTTGACCGCAAAAGCGCGACCAATTACGAGGAGGAATGCGATGAGGCCCGCCGTCACGTGGATTCCATGGAAACCGGTCGTGTAGTAGAAGGCGGAACCGTAGGCATCCGTGGTCAGGGAGATTCCCTCGGATACGAGGGTGGCGTACTCCAGAACCTGACCGGTGACGAAGATGGCGCCGAGAGCATAGGTGAGGAAGAACCACTCCACCATGCCCCATTGGCTCATCTTCCACCCCGTGGAACGGGCCTGGAGTCGCTCAGCCGCGAAGACGCCGAACTGGCAGGTCACGGACGACGACACCAGGATCAACGTGTTGACGAGGGCGAAGGTGAAGTTGTGTTTATCGGCTTGGAACAGCCACAGCTCGGGGGAGGTGGATCGGAGCGTGAAGTAGATGGCAAAAAGCCCCGCGAAGAACATCACCTCGCTCCCCAGCCACACAATGGTGCCTACAGCCACGCTGTTAGGCCGGTTCACGACGGGGGCAATCGCCGTCTGAGTAATTGAGGTGCTGGTCACCCCTCCATTATGGCCGATATTCACTCAGCTTTTTCTCATTACGGCGTGCGTGAGCCGACTAATTTGAGAATTGCACCGCGTTCAGCGACGATTTCTGGGGCGGGTTCCGCTGTGCGCCAGAGCACGTGGGGCATCGCCGTAGAATTGATCTCATGCTTGATACGCAGTCATGGCCGAAAATATTAAATGCTCTTCTTGACGGTGTCGACCTCAGCGTCGCTGATGCCGCGTGGAGCATGGAACAGATCATGTTGGGTCAGGCCAGCCCAGCGCAGCTGGCGGCGTTTCTGGTAGCTCTGCGGGCCAAGGGTGAGACCGTGAACGAAGTGGTGGGATTTCGGGACGCCATCCTTGAGCATGCCGTGCCGTTGCCTGTCGACCCGATGGCCTTGGACATTGTCGGCACCGGGGGGGACCGGTTCGGCACCGTGAACATCTCGACGATGGCATCGATCGTGTGCGCCGCTGCCGGTGTTCCGGTCGTCAAACACGGGAACCGGGCGGCCAGTTCTGCGTCCGGGTCCTCGGACGTACTCGGCGCACTCGGTGTTGACCTGACCTTGTCGGCGGAGCGAGTCGCCAGCATCCTCGGTGAGACCGGGATCACGTTCGCATTCGCTGCCGCCTTCCACCCCGGTTTTCGCCATGCCGGCCCTACTCGGGCAGAGCTGGGGATTCCGACGGTGTTCAACTACCTCGGCCCGCTGTGCAACCCTGCCCGACCGGAAGCATCGGCCGTCGGTGTCGCGAACTTGGACCGGGTGCCGCTGTTCGTGGGGGTGTTCCAGACCCGCGGTGCGACGGCGCTGGTCTTCCGTGGCGACGACGGACTCGACGAGCTCACCACCACCGGCCACAGCCACATCTGGGAAGTCTCCCGGGGCTTGGTCACCGAGCACGATCTGGATCCCCGCGAGCTTGGGATCGCACTGGCGAAGATCGATGACCTGGTCGGCGGTGACGCCGAGCACAATGCGGGCGTCGTGCACACCGTGCTGGGCGGCGAACTGGGCCCGGTGCGCGACATTGTGCTTCTCAACGCGGCAGCAGGCCTGGTGGCTTTCGCCCTGGCCAACGATCCGGCGCAGGCGCAGCAACCCATTGTGAAACGTTTTCGGGAGCAGCTGGCCGTGGCCGCCTCGGCAATCGATTCCGGGGCGGCCACGGCAACGCTGGCTCAGTGGGTCGCGGCAACGCGGACCGCGTAGCGCCGGTCAGGCGTTGTCGGGCGCGGGGGGAGCCGACCTTAGAGCACGTCCTCGTCGACCCAGTCGAAGGTTTTCGTGATGGCCTTCTTCCAGTTGCGAATCTGTCGGTCTCGTTCGCCCGCGTCCATGTGCGGCTCCCATCGACTGTCTTCCTGCCAGTTGGTGCGCAGCTCGTCGAGGCCGCTCCAGAACCCGACGGCTAGACCGGCCGCGTATGCCGCTCCGAGCGCCGTCGTCTCGGCGACGACGGGGCGCACAACGGGCACCCCGAGGATATCCGCCTGGAACTGCATCAGGGTGTTGTTGGCGATCATGCCCCCGTCGACCTTGATTTCGGTCAGCGGGACGCCGGAGTCAGCATTGACGGCTTCGATCACTTCCAGGGTCTGGAAGGCGGTCGCCTCAAGGGCGGCCCGGGCAATGTGGCCCTTGTTCACGAAACGGGTCAGTCCGACCAACGCACCGCGCGCATCCGAACGCCAATACGGCGCGAAGAGGCCGGAGAACGCGGGAACGAAGTACGCGCCGCCGTTATCGTCCACGGTCTGGGCGAGGGTTTCGATCTCGGCGGCACTGCCGATGAGGCCGAGGTTGTCACGCATCCACTGCACCAGGGACCCGGTCACGGCGATGGAGCCTTCCAACGCGTAGTGCGGCGGTTGGTCGCCGAGCTTGTAGCCCAGTGTGGTGAGCAAGCCGTTTTGGGAGTGCACGATCTCGGTTCCGGTGTTGAAGATCAGGAAGTTGCCGGTGCCGTAGGTGTTCTTGGCCTCGCCGGTGTCGAACGCTGCCTGGCCGAATGTTGCGGCCTGTTGGTCGCCGAGGATTCCGGCGACGGGAACTTCCCGCAGCAGGCTCTGCTCGCTGACGGTGCCGTATACCTCAGAGGACGACCGGATCTCGGGCATCATCGACAGGGGAACCCCGAAGATGGCCAGGATGCTTTCGTCCCACTGCAGGGTCTCGAGGTCCATGAACAGGGTGCGGCTGGCATTGGTCACGTCCGTGGCGTGCACGCCGCCCTCCACGCCTCCGGTGAGGTTCCAGAGAACCCAGGAGTCGGTGGTGCCGAAGATCAGGTCGCCGGCCTCGGCTTTGGCCCGGGCGCCGGGCACGTTTTCGAGGATCCAGACGATCTTGGTGCCGGAGAAGTAGGTCGCCAGGGGCAGGCCTACCGTCTGCTTGAATCGTTCGATGCCGCCGTCCGCGGCCAAGCGATCGACGATGGGCTGGGTGCGGGTGTCCTGCCAGACGATGGCGTTGTAGACGGGCACACCCGTGGTCTTATCCCACACGACGGCCGTCTCACGCTGGTTGGTGATGCCGACCGCCCGGATATCGTGACGGGTGAGATTAGCCTTCGACAGGGCCTGGCCGATGACTTCGCGCACATTGTTCCAGATCTGGGCGGCGTCGTGTTCGACCCAACCGGCCTGCGGAAAAATCTGCTCATGTTCCATTTGTCCGGTCGAGACGATGGAGCCGGCCTTGTTG
>JBBQYN010000199.1:0-5112 GCA_038208655.1 Actinomycetales bacterium | reverse complement strand
GGAGACGTCACTCACCCGCAGGATCGCGGGGACCGGCGTCGCTGCGGTCACGCGCGCACCCCGGCCCGGCGCTGAACGGACAGGTTCACGAGCACGGCGAGCAGCAGCATGCCGCCGAGGAAGGCCTTGAGCCAGTTGTTGTCCCACTGGGCGAAGACGATGCCCTGCAGGGTCATGCCGTAGATCAGGGCGCCGAGCGCGGCACCGATCGCAGATCCGTACCCGCCGGTGAGAAGGCTCCCGCCCACCACCGCGCAGATGATGTAGATGAACTCCTGGCCGATGCCGGTGGTGGCCTGCACGGTCGACACGGCGAAGAGCATCAGCATGCCCACGAGCCAGCCGGCGCCGGCGGTGGTCATGAACAGGCCCAGCTTGACGCGCAGCACGGGCACGCCGGCCTGACGGGCGCTCTGCGGCTGCCCGCCCACGGCGAAGATCCAGTTGCCGGCCCGGGTGCGCAACAACACCCAGCTCGCCAACGCCGTCACGGCCAGCCACCAGAGCACCGCGATCTTGATCTCGGCACCGAAAACCTCGAATGACGACGCGAAGAACACCGAAACCCGGTCGAACCCGGGCACCACGTTCATGCCCTGAATCGCGACGGTGCCGGTGATCAGCTTGGTCAGGGCCAGGTTCACGCCCTGCAGGATGAAAAACGTGGCCAGAGTCACGATGAAGCTGGGCAGCCCGGTCTTCATCACGACCACGGCGTTGAACGCGCCGATCGACAACGCCACGGCGAGGGAGAGCGCCATGGCCAGCCCGATGTTCAGCCCCCACTGGGTGGTGGTGACGCCCACGATCAGCCCGGTCGTTCCCGTCATCGCGCCGGCGGACAGGTCGAACTCGCCCCCGATCATGAGCAGCGCCACGGCCACCGCCATAATGCCGAACAGCGACGCCGAGTACAGCCATGTCGACACTCCGGCGGGGCTGAGGAACACCGGCGCAGCCAGGGAGAAGAACACAAAGATGGCCACGGCCGCGACGGCGGCACCGATCTCGGGGCGACGCAGCAGGGTGGGCAGCGTCAGGGTCACCGGGTGCCGTTCACGGCATAGGTCGCCACCTCGGCGGCGTTGTCGATCGTCACGAAACCCGGACCGGAATAGACCGGCTGACCGCCACCGACGACGTCACCGTTGCGGTGCTGTAACGCCAGAAAACTCACCGGAAGGTACCCCTGCGAGTAGGGCTGCTGGTCCACGGCGAACAGAATACTGCCCGCGCTGATCAGTGTTGTGACGTCGGCCGAGACATCGAAGGTGGCCAGCGTCGCCGTGCTGCCCGTCTGCTCCACTGCCTGCGCCGCCACGACGGCAATGCTGGTGTTCAGGGTCAGCACCCCGTCGATGCCGGGGTCGGCCAGCAGCTTGCTGGTGATGATGTTCTGGGCGTCGGCCACGTTGCCCACATCGACCTGCAGCGTCTCCGTCGAGCCGTCCAGCGAATCGGCGGCACCCGCACAGCGTTCCTCCAGGCCCGAGTTACCGGCCTCGTGCACAACACAGAGCAGCGCGCCTACCCCCGCCGCGGCGAGTCGTTCCCCGGCGGCCTGGCCGGCCAAAAACTCGCTCTGCCCGATGTGCGTCTGCGCGCCGAACCCCGCGGATTCCTCGATGCCGGAGTTGATCGTGATCACCGGAATTCCCGCGGACACGGCGCGTTCCACGGCGGCCCGTACCCCGTCAGGGTTGGCCATCGACACGATGAGCCCGTCGGGGTCCGCAGCGATGGCCGCGTCGATGAGCTGACTTTGCACCACCGGGTTGCCGTCACCCTGGTACGTCACGGTGGCGCCCACGTCGGCGCCGGCCTGCTCGGCACCGCTCTTCACGACGTCCCAGAAGGCGTCGCCGGGTGTGCCGTGGGTGACCACCGAAATCAGGGCGGGGTCAGCGGATACCGTGGCACCCGCATCGGGGCCCGGCGCAACCGCTGTGCACCCGGTCAGGACCAGCGGAACGACGCTGAGTGCGGCCAGCCAGCGGGGGTACTTCGTCGTGGTCATCTGCATCCAACTCTCCTGCGAATACTTAAGGATACGGCCTGTGCCTGTCAGCACTTGTCGAGACTGCCCGTGTAGACAGGAGGAAGAGAACGGCGGCCACTGACCGCGACACCACCACCGAATGGATACCCGCACGCATGGCCGGATCAACGATTCTCGACCTGCTTCTGGTGCTGCTGCTGATTGCGTCGCTCGTGAACGGGTACCGCAGCGGGCTGTTTCGCAGCGTCAGCGGCATCTTGGGAGTCATCGTCGGCGGCATCGCGGCGTTCTTCGTGGTGCCCTACGTGGGGGCCTGGGTGCCGCAGGCGGAATGGCGCACGCCGGCATCCGTCGCCGCAGCCCTGCTGCTGATCTTCATTGGACTCTCCATCGGTACGAGCATCGGAAGCGCCCTGCGCAGCGGGGTCACTCGCATCAAGCTGGGCCCGATCGACCGCATTCTCGGCGCTGCGTTCACTGCCGCAGCGTCGGCCCTGGTCGCGTCGATGGTCGCCGTGAGCATCGGATCGTTCGGCGTGCCGTTCCTCTCCCCCGCAATCGCGTCGTCAACCGTCATCAGCAGCATCGACCGTTTGACGCCCGACCCGGTGAAAACGTTCATCGCTGAGCTGCGTTCGGCTGCGGTGCAGGAAGCCCTGCCGCGGGTCGTTGATGCATTCACCGGCCCGGCACCGGAGATCCCCGACTTCGACACAAACAACCCGGCCCTCGCCCTGGCCGAACAGTCGGTGGTGCGCATCACCGGTACGGCGTACGCGTGCGGCCAGAGCCAGTCCGGCAGTGGATTTGTGGTGTCGGCCGATCGCATCATCACCAACGCCCACGTGGTGGCGGGCGTCACCAACCCGGTGATCGAAACGCCGTCCGGTGAGGCCGTTCAGGGTGAGATCGTGTACTTCGACTCCGTCGACGACCTGGCGGTCATCGCAGTGTCGGGTCTGTCCACGGCGCCGCTGCCCACCACGGCCAACCTCGACGTGGGCAGCCAGGCCGTGGCCTCCGGCTACCCCTTCGGCGGCCCGAAGGTCTCGGACCCGGCCCAGGTGCTCGCGCGGGGAACGCTGACGGTTGCCGACATCTATGGCCAGGACCCGTCGCCGCGTCAGGTCTACACTCTCGCGTCCGACGTGCAGCAGGGTGAATCCGGCGGACCGTTGCTCAGCGACACCGGGGAAGTGGCCGGCGTGATCTTCGCCAAGGCCGCCGACACCGCCAATGTCGGATACGCGCTCGGCATGGACGAGGTGGACCCGGTCGCTTCGGCCGCCCCGAATCTCACCGAGCCGGTCTCGTCCGGTACCTGCGTGCGCGGCTAACGCTCCCGCGGCGCCGGTCGCGCAACCCCGAGCTGGTCCTATGGCGGTCTCGACGAGCTCGACCAACGAGCTGCGCCGAACCCGCGCTGATCGAGCCTGTCGACGCTTCTATGGCAGAAGTCAAGCGATTTTCAGTTATTCATTCTCGGATTGTGGTCGAGGTCGTTGGTTATGTTTGGGCGCGTCTCGGTGGCGGGTTGGGCCGTCGCAGACGGCTCGACCCGTGGGTCGGCGGCTTGGTTGGGGTATCTCGGGCTAGTCGGTGTGGTTTTCGAGGACGCGATAGAGGCGGCGGGCGATGTAGCGTTTGAGGCTGCGGATGATCTCCTTGCGCGTCTGACCCTCCTGCGTCTTCTTCGTGACGTAGGCAACAGTGGCGGGGTCGTGGTGGTAGCGGTAGAACGCGGTGACGTAGAGAGCGTTGTTCAGTTGTCGGTCGCCGCCGCGGTGTAAGCGGTGGCGGGTGGTGTTGCCCGAAGACGCCGGGATCGGCGCAACGCCGGCGAAGCGAGCGAACGCCGCTTCGGAGCGGATGCGCCCCTTGTGCGACCAGGACACGATCAGTTGCGCGGCGACGTAGGGGCCGACGCCGTGCTCGGCCAGGAGGCGCGGCGCGAGCGCGGTGACATGCTTGAGAAGGCCCTTCTCGTTCGTTTTGAGCTCGACGCTGCGGCGTAGGATGTCTTGCGCTTCGCGGGTCGCTTCGGCGCGTATGGTGACCATGCCGGCGTCGTCGGTGCGGTGGGCCCGCCACGCGGCGACCTGGCTGATTTGCTCGTCGGTGATGCTGGTGCGCACGTCCAGGCCGAAGCCGAACCCGCGCAGCAGTGCGGTGAGACGGTTGATCGAAGAGCCGCGGGAGCGTTTCAGTGCGGCGCGTGCGGTGAGCAACACGGTCAGCGCGGCGTGGTCGCCAGCATGGTTCCGCGGGGTGATCAGCTGCTCGACGGGCAGGGCGAGCGCGTAGCGGGCGGCGTGCTCAGCGTCGATCGGGTCAGATTTTCCCGCCCGGCGAACCCCGCGTTTGGGTGGTTTCGTTTCGCTGACCCGCATGCCCGCGGCGATCAACAGGTCGCAGAATTGGGCGCCGTAGGAGCCGGTGCCTTCCATCGCGACCAGCACCGGCGCGGTCGTTTCCCGCTCAATCCAGGCCTTGGCTCGCTTGAGGCCGCCCGGGTTGGTGGGGAACGTTTGCGCGGTGCTGTGGCGGGCGCCCAGCTGATCTATTGCCACGAGGGTGTGGGTTTTGGCGTGGGTATCCACCCCCACGACGTGGCGGAAAACTTGTGAGACCATGGTCACGATAACTCCTTTGGTTGGGTGTTATTTCGTGCCGGTCTGGGATTTCCTCGGGGAACATCTCTGTAATGAGTCACGACCTAGCAACAGGTACGGACGGGCTTCTAATCAAGTCACTCTGAGGTTCACAGGCCGGCTCGACTCAATGCGCGAAGCGGACATGTCGACAGCAAGACACCTCAACGAAGAGGGTCAGAGATCGCAAGTGTCACGCAACGCCCAAGAGAGTCAAGACCAGCCTGTCAGCTGATAACCAGACCAGCTGTAACCATTACAGAGATCCCCACTGACCAACGCGAGAAAACAGCCTCGGGAGGATCGACCAGCGAGCTATGCTCGCTGCCTCGCGCTGGTCGTGTGGTGGTTTCGACAGGCTCGACCGGCGGGGGGTGGGCCTCAGGGGTCAGGTTTCGCGGGGCATCGGATTACCCGCGGTCGGCGCGCTGGTTTCGCCTCGCCGGGACACATCCAAGTCCT
>JBBQYN010000198.1:0-5117 GCA_038208655.1 Actinomycetales bacterium | reverse complement strand
AATGCACGCGACGACCGCCGCGAGCGACCCTTCCACGCGTTCCCCGCGTTCCCGGTCGAGGGTCTCCCCCACGAAGTCCTTGTTGGACACGGCGACCAGCACCGGCAGGCCGATCTCGGTGATCTCGCCCAGCCGTCGGGTGATCTCGAGAGAGTGCAGGGTGTTCTTGTTCAGGTCATGCCCGG
Source organism: Actinomycetales bacterium (assembly GCA_038208655.1). Lineage (GTDB taxonomy): Bacteria > Actinomycetota > Actinomycetes > Actinomycetales > Microbacteriaceae > Cryobacterium. The sequence continues at coordinate 4,932 of JBBQYN010000198.1, read as the reverse complement.
GGTCGATCACAATGCGGTTCCGCGGCACGCCGTGGCTCACCGCGCGTTCCACCCGATCTCGCAGAAACTCCGCGACCTCCGCCACCACGTCGTCGTAGCGCGGCGACGGGTAGGGCATGCGAGGCGCGGCAAGGCTGTGCGTGATCACCAGGGTCGCGTCGCTCGCGGCGACGACCTCGGCCATGCGCGGGTCGTGCACTCCGGTGGTGTCGTTGATCACGTGGGCACCGGCCGCGATGCTGGCCCGGGCAACCTCGGGGTGAAAGGTGTCGACCGAGATCACGGCGCCCGAGCCCTGCAGCGCCGCCACGACGGGCACCACCCGGTCGATCTCTTCGCTGATGGGAACCGGCGGCCCCGGCGCGAACTTGGCCCCGCCGATGTCGACCCAGTCGGCGCCGTCGGCGATGGCACGGCGGGCCGCCGCGACGGAGGCGTCGAGCGCGAACGTGGCGCCCTGGTCGTAGAACGAATCCGGGGTGCGGTTGATCACGGCCATCACGGCCACTTCCCGGGAGAAGTCGAAACTGCGCCCGTTCATCACGCGCGGGTCAAAACGGGGCATGGTCTCCTGCTCGGTCGGCATCGGCATCGGCTTAGTCGGTATCGCCCCGGACGGACGCGGCGCGCTCGGCCGCGACATCCGTCGACGGGCCACTCGTCGACATCTCCGCCACGATCTCGCTCAGCGGCACCTGTGGATCGGCCAGCCGGGCCGCATCCACTCGCCCGCCACTGCGGATGAGCTGCTGCACGTCGTCGTTCACGTCCCAGACGTTCACGTTCATACCGGCCACGACGCGGGAGTCCTGCAGCCAGAAGGCCACGTACTCGCGCCCTGGGCGGTCCCCGCGCACGATCAGCTCGGCGCCGTTCGTCAGGCTCGGATACCCGGAATACTCCATGCCCAAGTCGAACTGGTCGGTGAAGAAGTAGGGAATGGCGTCATACGACACGGCCTGGCCGAGCATCGCCCGAGCGGCGAAGGTGGGGGCCGTGTTAGCGTTGGCCCAGTGATCCACCCTATGGTGCTCGCCGAGCACCGGGTGGAAGACCTCGGCGACATCCCCCACGGCGTACACCGCGGCATCCGTCGTCTGAAAGCTCGCATCGACCCGGATGCCGTCGTGCACGTCAAGACCGGCGGCCCGCGCCAACTGCACGTTGGGTGTGGCGCCCATCCCCACGACCACGAGATCGGCGGCGATCTGCTCGCCACCGGCCAGGACCACCCCGGTGACCCCGTGCGCGTCGCCGAGAATCTCGGACACCTCGGAGTGCATCCAGAGTTCGACTCCGTTGGCGCGGTGCAGGTCGGCGAAGACCTCGGCGGCGTCATCACCGAGCACGCTGCCGAGAGGAACGGCGCCCCGACCGAGTACGGTCACGGTGTTGCCGTAGGTGGCGGCGGCCGCGGCGACCTCGAGGCCGATCCAGCCGGAACCGATCACCAGCACGCGTCGGCCACCGGCCTTCAGGGCGACCCGCAAGAGAGTGGAATCGTCGGCGCTGCGCAGGTGGTGCACGCCCACGAGGTCGGCGCCGGGCCCGTCGAAACGCCGCGCGCTGGCCCCGGTCGCCAGGAGCAACCGGTCATAGGTCAGCACCGACCCGTCGGCGAGGGTGATCTGGCGGTGCCGCAACGAGATCGCCGACGCCGTGACGCCCAGCAGCAGGTCGACGTTGTGTGCGGTGTACCACTCGGCCGGGTGCACATCGAAGGATTCCCGGTCCTCGTGACCCTGCAGGTAGCCCTTGGACAGGGGCGGACGTTCGTAGGGCACGCTCTGCTCGCCTGCCACCAGAACGACACGTCCGGTGAAGGCCTCGGTGCGCAGCGCCTCGGCGGCGCGCGCCCCGGCCAGGCCACCGCCCACAATCACAAAAACCTGCTCGCTCGTCATCACACGTCTCCCGTCGCTGCTGCTGGCTTCGACGCGACCCGCGCCGTGACCTTCACCTTACCCACCGAGCTGCCAACACCGACCAGCACTGCGTGCTCCCAGCAAAGCTTCAGCTAACGCGCAGATACTAGGAACATGACTGATGGCCCCCGCATTCTTATTGTTGACGACGAACCCAATATTCGCGACCTGCTCACGACGAGCCTGCGCTTCGCCGGCTTTGCCGTGCGCGCCGTGGGCAACGGCGCCGCAGCGATCTCCGCGGTACTGGAGGAAGAGCCCGACCTCATCATTCTTGATGTCATGCTCCCCGACATGAACGGTTTCGGGGTGACCAAGCGACTGCGGTCGGCCGGGTACACCGCGCCGATCCTCTTCCTCACCGCGAAGGACGACACCGAAGACAAGATCACCGGTCTGACGGTGGGCGGCGACGACTACGTCACCAAGCCGTTCAGCCTCGACGAGATCCTCGCTCGCATCAAGGCGATCCTGCGCCGCACCATGCACGCCGATGAAGACGCCGTCATCCGTGCCGGCGAACTCACCATGGACCAGGACACCCACGAGGTGCTCGTCGGTGACGAAGCCATCGAACTGAGCCCCACCGAGTTCAAGTTGCTGCGCTACCTCATGCTTAACCCCAACCGGGTGCTGTCCAAGGCGCAGATTCTCGACCACGTCTGGGAGTACGACTTCAACGGCGACGCCGGCATCGTGGAGTCCTACATCTCCTACCTGCGCCGCAAGGTCGATGTGCACTCCACGGAACCCCTGATCCAGACGAAGCGTGGTTTCGGGTACATGCTCAAGGCGGCCAAGGCGTAGTCACAGGCTCCACTGCCTACACTGGAATTCTCATGCACGAGAAACTAGCCGCTCGGTGGAGCAGCATCTCCCTCCGATCCAAGATCACCGGAGTGACGGTGCTGCTGCTCACGGTCGGCTTGCTCGTCTCCGGGGTGGGCACAATGTTCATGCTCAAACAGAACATCGTGGAGCAGGTGGACACCCGCCTGAAGATCGAAGCCCAGACGGCGCTGAACGGATACTCCTCCAGCGCCCTCGCGCAGGGCAGCATGGGTGTGTCGTCGGATTACTTCGTGGCCCTGTACGACGCCAGCGGCAACCTTGTGGACCGCTCCTGGCGCAGCCGGGAACACTCGGAACTGCCCGTGATCTCGATGCCCGTGGACCTGCAGACGGTGACGCAGCACGACGGTGCCATCATCGAATTGCACAACGCCGCGCGCGACACCACCTTCCACGCGATCGCCGTTCCCTTCGTGATCAGCCCGCAGGGCACCTACGGCACCATGCTCATGGCGGTCTCGTTGCGGCCCACCGAGAACACCATGGCCACCTACCTCACCATCTTCCTGGGCTTCGGTGCCGGGGTGGTACTGCTCGGCGCGCTGCTGACCCGGCTGCTGGTCACCACCACGTTCGCGCCCCTGCGCGAGGCGGAACGCACCGCCGCCGCCATCGCCGACGGCGACTTCAGCCAGCGGCTGGGCGGCGCCACGCCCAACACCGAGGTCGGCCGGCTCAACCGTTCCCTGAACACCATGCTCAACCGCATCGACCGGGCCTTCACCGACCGGGCCCGCACCATCGACCAGATGCGCCGCTTCGTGGGCGACGCCAGCCACGAGCTGCGCACCCCGCTGGTCTCGGTGCGCGGCTACGCCGAGCTGTACCGTATGGGCGCGCTGCAGACCCCCGAAGACGTCGCCCAGGCCATGGAACGCATCGAGAAGGAAGCCATCCGCATGGGCGGGCTGGTGGAAGACCTGCTGGAGCTGGCGCGCCTCGACGAGACCAAACCCCTCGTGCTGCTGCCTGTTGACCTCGGACCGATCGCTCGCGATGCCGCCATGGACGCCATGGCCTCGTCCCCCGGCCGGGTCGTCACGGTGACCACGTCAACCCCGGTGTCCGAGACCACCGACGACGAGACCGACGGCCCCGACGAGGACGACACGCCGCCCGCCAAGGACAACGTCACCGGCGCGATCTCCTTCGCCGGCGCCACCCTGGCCCGTCTGCGCACCCGCAAACCCAAGCGCACGGATGCCGCCACCACCGACGCCACGCCCGCGCCCGTTCCGCAGCCGACGCAGACCGAAGCCATGGTGATGGCCGAGGAGAACAAGATCCGTCAGGTGATCACCAACCTGATGGGAAACGCCCTGCGGTTCACGGCCCCCGACAGCCCCATCGAGCTGGACGTCTCCGTGGACTGCCCGGGCCAGCATGCGTCCATCTCGGTGATCGACCACGGCGAGGGCATCCCCCCGCAGATTCGCGAGAAGATCTTCCAGCGGTTCTGGCGCGCGGATTCCTCCCGCGCCCGGGAGACCGGCGGCAGCGGCCTCGGCCTGGCCATCGTGGCCGCAATCGTCGCCAGCCACCACGGCACCGTCGACGTCGTGGAGACCCCCGGCGGCGGCGCGACCTTCCGCGTCACCCTGCCCCTGCTCTCCAGCGCCCAGTGTGCACCGAATGCCGCCGCCCTCACGACCGGTCCCGCCGCCTCGCTCTAGCCCCCCTCTAGCCCAACTCCCTCGAGCCCACCGCCTCGCTTGAGCGGGCACTCGCTCGCGCCGGTCGGCATCCCCGGGTTATCCACACCCGGAGTTCTGCACAGTCTGTCGGAGCGGGGACCGAATGCGGGCCCGCCGGCATACGCTCGGCGCAGCGACAGCATCCGTTGCCGCCCGATGAGCGGAGGACAGCCAATGACCAGTTACCAGGTGGACAGTGACGCGGTGATGGGCGCGGCCACGAGCATCCGTGCCACCATGGGACGGCTCGAGGCCGAAGCCAACGGCCTCTGCGCCCAGCTCACCAGCCTCGAAGGCTCCTGGACCGGGCAAGCCTCGATCGCTTTTCAAGGCGTCGTGGCCGACTGGCGGGCCACGCAACAGCGCATCGAAGAGAGCCTGGCGGCACTGAACCAGGCACTGACCGTGGCCGGCCAACAGTACGCCGAGATCGAGCAGGCCAACACCCGGCTGTTCTCGCG
>JBBQYN010000197.1:0-5125 GCA_038208655.1 Actinomycetales bacterium | reverse complement strand
GGTGGTTTCGCGAGCATCGTCGGCATCCGTGTTGCCGTCAACGGGCACATAGCCGAAGGCCTCGTAGCCGCGCAGTGCGGGTTCGGGTGATCCGCGGCTCAGGCCCAGCTGCAAACGTCCATTGCTGATCAGGTCGGTGATGGCGGCTTCCTCGGCCATGTACAGGCCGTTTTCGTACCTCATGTCGATGACGCCGGTGCCCAGCTCGATGCGGCTGGTGCGTGCGGCCATGGCCGCCAACAGCGGGAACGGGCTGGCCAGCTGCTGCACGAAGTGGTGCACGCGCACGTAGGCGCCGTCGACCCCGAGCTCTTCGGCGGCCACGGTCAGTTCGATCGTCTGCAGCAACGCGTCCTGCGCGGTGAGCACCACCGACCCGGGCACATCCTGGTGGTGGCCGAACGACAGAAATCCGATGTTCTTCATACCGGATGCAGCGCCCCGGCATCCCGGGGTATTCCCTCCCAGGTAGAACCCGGGTTCACCCCACGCGGTTCAGGTCCACGGAAATCGACGCGGCCGCCTCGCGCAACAGCGGAACGGCCCGCTCGGCGAACTCGTCGTCGACCCGGGACACCGGCCCCGACACCGAGACCGCCGTGGGAGTGGGGGCGTCGGGTACCGACATGGCGAAGCAGCGCACCCCGATCTCCTGCTCGTTGTCGTCGATCGCGTAGCCGCGCTCGCGAATCAACGCGAGTTCGGCGAACAGCGCCTCGGGGGTGGCCAGGCTCATGCTGGTGGCCTGCGGCATGCCGGCCCGGGCCACGATGGCACGCACGGCCGCGTCGGGCAGCTGGGCGAGGATCGCCTTGCCCACCCCGGTGTCGTGCAGGTGCGCGCGCCGGCCGACCTCGGTGAACATGCGCATGGAATGGCTCGACGGCACCTGCGCGATGTAGAGCACCATGTCACCATCGAGCACGGCCATGTTCGCCGTCTCCCCCAGCTGGGCCACGAGCGAGGCCAACTGGGTGCGAGCGAGCACACCGAGCTGCCGGCTGGCGCCCTCGCCGAGCCGGATCAGTCCCGGCCCGAGCACATAGCGACGGTTACCGAGCTGCCGCACGTACCCCTTGGCCACAAGCGTGCGCAGCAGCCGGTGGATGGTGGGCAACGGCAGGCTCGTCGACGCGGCAAGCTCGCTGAGCATCACCTCACCGCCGGCCGCCGTGATGAGTTCGAGCAGCTCAAAGACTCGCTCGACAGACTGAACCCCGGTTGGGGTCGCACGTTCAGCCATGTTTTGGCCTCCAAATACCGCTAAACTTTCGACGAAACAGAATATAAACTCCATTATACGGAAACTTCGCGCACGTGAACCAGAGGATTACCGATGTCGCTAACGCTCACCACGCCCCCGCCCGTCGACCGCGCAGCCGAAATTCTGACGCCCGACGCCCTGGCCTTTATCGAGAAACTGCACCAGAATTTCGCGGCCACCCGCACCGAACGCCTCGCCGCCCGGGCCGTGCGCCGCAGCGAAGTAGCCCGCACCGGAACGTTGGATTTCCTGCCCGAGACCGCGAACATCCGCTCGGGTGACTGGACCGTCGCCGCGGCACCCGCGCAGCTGCAGGACCGCCGGGTGGAGATGACCGGCCCGGCCTCCCCCGCCAAGATGGCCGTGAACGCCCTCAACTCCGGCGCCAAGGTGTGGCTGGCCGACCTCGAAGACGCCTGCACGCCCACCTGGCACAACGTGATCGACTCCCAGCTGGCCCTGCTCGACGCCGCCCGCGGCACCCTCGCCTTCACCTCCCCCGAGGGCAAGGCGTACACGCTGCGAACGGATGCCCCGCTCTCGGTGCCCGTGGTGCGCCCGCGCGGTTGGCACCTCGACGAACAGCACATCGACATCGACGGCGCCCCGGCGATCGGCGCGCTCGTGGACTTCGGCCTGCACTTCTTCCACAATGCCGCGCAGTTGCTCGCAAACGGCGGCGGCCCGTACTACTACCTGCCGAAGCTCGAAAGCCACCTCGAGGCCCGGCTCTGGAACGACGTTTTCGTCTTCGCCCAGAACGAGCTCGGTATTGCGCAGGGAACCATCCGCGCCACCGTGCTGATCGAGACGATCCCGGCCGCGTTCGAGATGGACGAGATTCTCTACGAACTGCGCGAGCACGCGTCCGGGCTGAACGCGGGCCGCTGGGACTACCTGTTCAGCATGATCAAGTACTTCCGTGACGCCGGGTCGGAGTTCGCGCTGCCCGACCGCGCCGACATCTCGATGACCGCGCCGTTCATGCGCGCGTACACCGAGCTGCTCGTGAAGACCTGCCACCGCCGCGGCGCCTTCGCCATGGGCGGCATGGCTGCCGTGATTCCCAACCGCAAGGAACCCGAAATCACCAAGGCCGCCTTCGACAAGGTGCGCGCCGACAAGACCCGCGAGGCCGGCGACGGTTTCGACGGCTCCTGGGTCGCGCACCCCGACCTGGTGCCCGTGTGCCTCGAGGTCTTCGACGCCGTCCTCGGCGAGCGCCCCAATCAGATCGACCGCCAGCGCCCCGAGGTGTCGGTGACCGCCGCCGACCTGCTCGACGTGTCGACCGCGCCGGGCCGCGCCACCGAAGCCGGGCTGCGCTCCAACCTTTACGTGGCTGTGGCGTACATCGCCGTGTGGCTCTCGGGCAACGGCGCCGTCGCCATCCACAACCTGATGGAAGACGCCGCCACCGCCGAGATCAGCCGCTCACAGGTGTGGCAGCAGATTCGCAACGCCGTGGTGCTCGAGGACACCGGCGCCATCGTGACGCGCGACCTGGTCGCGCGCATTCTCGCCGAGGAGACCGAAAAGCTGAGCGGCGAGGTGGGCCAGGCCCTGTTCGAGAAGTTCTACCAGCCGGCCAGTGCTCTGGTGGCCGACATCTGCCTGAGCGAGGAGTACACCGACTTTCTCACCGAACCTGCCTACGACCTGCTCGTGAAGAGCGCAGTCACGGTCTAACCATCGCGGCCGTCGGGCCGCGCGGCAGCGTCGCCGCACACGAATGCGGCGGGCCCGGGAGTATCCGGCCCGCCGCATTTGCGTACCCGGCGCGGCTGGTTCCCCGGGGCGGCCTTCCCGGCGGGCTTCACAGAATCGTCGGCCTCAGCCGGCGCGCTGGGCCGCTGGCAACACGGCGACGCGCGATGCGCTTCCTCAGCCGGCGCGCTGCGCCTCCAACAGGGCGGCGACACGCGGCGCCTCCGCACGCCCCTGCACCCGGGCCGCCCGGGCGACTGCCGGAACCCTGGCGCTGTCGAGGGCGTTGCGGCCCTGTGCCGCCTTCGTGGCCGCGTCGGGCGTGATGACGTACACCGCGCGGGGTGCCAGCGCGGCGATCTGCGCGGGTATTTTCGTGGCCGTGCGAAAGGCGATGCTGGTCGGCGCGAGGGCCACGACGCATCCGCTGCCCGAAGCGAGGTCAAGGTTCAGCGGCGAGCGGATGCCGCCATCCATGAACACGCCCCCCTGCAGTGGCACGCACGGCCAGATCAACGGCACGGCGCAGCTGGCCGCCACCGCGTCGACCAGGCCGATGCCGTCGGCACGGGTGATCACCCGGTGCCGGCCGGTACGGGTGTTCATCACGACGATCCTGAGATCGGCGCCCGGCCAGTCGTGCACCGGCAGTCGGGCGTTGATCACGCCACGGCGTTCGGCGAGCGACCCGGTCGAGGCCTCGAGGGCGAGCTTGCCGACACGGCGGCCCACCTGTTCCGGCGACCCTGGCAGCAGCTGCGCGAGCAGAAACTGCGCGATCTCGCCCGCGCCCATCGATTTAGGGATTTCGTAGGGCACCCCGGCCAGCTGCCGGTCGACGAGTTCGTCGAGGCTCACGCCGCTGGTGATCTGCGCGGCCACGGTCGATCCGGCGCTGGTGCCAAGAATCGGGCCACTCTCATGCAGTCGGATGCCAGCGTCCTCCAGGCCAGCGAGCACGCCGAGCTCCCAGGCGATGCCGGTGACGCCGCCGCCGCCGAGCACCAACGTTGACTCGGTCGTGGCCATGGGCTCTCGCCTTCGTTACCCGGCACCGGATGGCGCCTGCCGCAGCATGGCCAGAATCTTACGTGCTCAGCGGTACTCCGGGTTGGTGTCGAAGCCGAAACGTTCGCCGTCGTTCCAGGCCTGGCGGAGGTTGCCGTATGCCGGGATGCCGCCGGCGTCTTTCAACATGCGGGCCGTGTGCAGCAGGTTCCACGTCATGAACGTGGTGTTGCGGTTCGTGAAATCATTCTCGGGTCCGCCCGAACCGGGGTCGAGGTAGCTGGGGCCCGGTCCGACTTCGCCGATCCAGCCCGCATCCGCTGCCGGCGGGATGCTGTAGCCGATGTGCTGCAGGCTGTACAGAATCGCCATGGCCGAGTGCTTGACGCCGTCTTCGTTGCCGGTGATCAGCGCGCCGGCGGTCTTGCCGTAGAAGACGTACTGCCCCTTCGTGTTGAACAGCCCGCTCATCGCGTAGAGCCGTTCGATGAGGCGGCGGGTGACTGAGGAGTTGTCGCCGAGCCAGATCGGGCCGCCGATCACGAGAATGTCCGCGGCCTCGACCAGCGGCCAGATCTCGCCCGGCCAGGCGTCGCTCGCCCAGCCGTGCTCGCGCATGTCGGGGTAGACGCCGGTAGCGATGTCGTGGTCGATGAACCGCACGGTACCGACGGTGACACCCTGCGCGCGCATCAGCGCGATGCTCCTGTCCATCAGCCCCTGGGTGTGACTGAGTTCGGGGCTTCTCTTCAGGGTGCAGTTGATGAACACGGCCTTGAGGTCGGTGTACTGGGGACGATCGCCGGTCACTGGGTTCTCCTCACTTGGGGCTCGGCACGGCGCGCAAGACGCACGCTTCGCTGGGTACTGTACCCGCCTCCGACGGCGACGCTACCGTTCCGCAGGAGCCGAGCGGACGCGCGTCGCGCCGAACAGCGGCTTGCACGTCGTGCAGACCTCGCCGATCTCGTCCCGGTCGTCCACGGCACGGTGTTCGCTGCCGAGGCGCTCCAGCAGCGCCCAGACCAGGAGCGCGAGCGCCGCGGCAGCCACAACCGGGCGAATGGCGTCGGGGATGAGGGGCACGATCTCCCGCGCCTCGGTGGTGAAGTAGAACGCGAACAGTCCGAGCAGCGGCCAGCGCAC
>JBBQYN010000196.1:0-5153 GCA_038208655.1 Actinomycetales bacterium | reverse complement strand
TTGACATCGCGCGATGCGCCCGAATTTCGGGCGCATGAGCACGTTTCGGCAGCATGAGCGAAAACGGATGCCTATATTGGGCGCATGAGTGCCCCGCCGTGCACGTTTCTGGCGCATGACCAGACGTACCTGCTCATATCGGGCGCACGACGACGCCAAGCTGCTCCTATCGGGCGCATGAACGACTGCCCACACGTTTGAGCTCCGACCGCCGGGATGACCGCCTTGCGACCCACCTCGCCGGGCGGCCCCGGCGGCGGGCGGCCCCGGCGGCGGGCGGCGGGCGGCGATGTAGTTGACTGGGCGCATGCAGATCCTCGCCGTGCACCACATCGCCATCATCGCCAGCGACTACGAACTTTCCAAGGCGTTCTACCTCGACGTGCTCGGGTGCACCCTCGAGGCCGAGTATTACCGGGCCGAACGGCAGTCCTGGATGGGCAAGCTCTCCCTGAACGGCACGTACCTGATCGAACTGTTCAGCTTTCCCGACACTCCCCCGCGCCGCAGCGGCCCGGAAGCCCTCGGCCTGCGACACTTGGCCTTCGCCGTTGCCGACGTTCCTGCCGTGCGTGCCGAACTGACCGGCCGGGGCGTGGCCTGCGAGGAGCTGCGCGTCGACCCGAACACGCACAAAGACATGTTCTTCTTTCGCGACCCCGACGGCCTCCCGCTCGAGATCTACCAGGCCTGACCCCGGGCGCAGGCGTCCGCCCAGACCCGGCCGCTCAGACCCGGCCGCTCACGCGCCGGCCAGATCTCGCAGATAGCCGGCGAAGCCGTCGGGCGCCCGCCCGCGCAGCCGACCGCTGGTGAGCACCGTGATCTGGGCGCTGCGCACCTCCACGACGTCTCGAGCGCGCAGCGCGGCCACGAGCTGCACGTCTTCATCGGCGGTGACGGATGCGAATCCCCCTACCTCGAGGTAGCGGTCGGCCCGCACCCCCAGGTTCGCCCCGTGAATGTGCGGGTGTCCGTCATGAAGCAGGTGTCCCTGAGCCCACCGTTCGGCCGACGCCGCCGACAGGGCGTCATCGGGGTACACGGTGCCGAGCACGAGTTCGGCACCGTTGCGGGCGAAGCTGAGCTGCGCGGTGAGCCAGTTCGGGGGCACCGCAGAGTCGGCGTCGGTCGTGGCGATCCACGTGTGCGCGGCCGCCCCGATCCCGCCGCCGCCTACGCCGGGCCGGGCCCCGGGCCCGGCGCCGAGCAGGTGGCGCACCCCGGCGCGGCGGGCCGCCCCGACCGAGCCGGCCGTCACGGCGAGGGTCTGCAGTAGCGGATGCCGCGCGGCCGCTGCCGCCGAGGCATCCGTGCACCGGTCCAGCACCAGCACCACGCTCACAACCGTTCCCGCGGGCACGACGGCCACCGCCCGGCCGAGGGCGTTCAGGCAGCGCGGCAGCAGGTCCTGTTCGTTGCGCACCGGAATGACCACGACGACCCGGTCGATGCGCACGGCCGCGGCAGCGGCGGCGCTCACGAAACCAGGCCCTCGCGCTGCGCCACGGACCGGGCCGGCCGAGGTTCGAACACCTCGAGAATGAAGTCGTATTCCACGTGGTGCACCGTGCGCTGCAGACCGGCCACCCGGGCCAGCTGCGCGTGCACGGTGTCGCCGCTGAGCGGATACGCCGGCACCGGATGCCGCCAGTGGCACGCCACGAGCACCCCCTCGGGGCTCAGGCTGGCCCGGCAGCGTTCCAGCAGCCGGCGCAGGTCGGCGGCGGAGCAGTAGTAGCCCACTTCGGAGAGCACGATCAGATCAAACTGGCCCGCCGGCCATTCCGCGGGAACACTGTGCCGTTCGAATATCACCTCGGGGTGTCCGGCCAGTCGGGCGCTCGCGATGCGCAGCGGTTCGGCGCTGATGTCCACGGCGAGCACCGTGTCGCAGCAGGTCGTGAGCATCTCGGTGAACACGCCGATGGAGCAGCCCAGTTCCAGGGCACTGGCAAAACGCGCCCGCGGCAACGCCCCGAGAGTGAGCGAACGTTTGCGGTGTTCGTACCAGCGCGTTTCAAATCCCCACGGGTCACGCTGGGCCGCGTAGAAGCTGTCGAAGAACCCGGCGGTGAGGCTGGGCCGGGCCGGGCGCGCGCCGGAACCGTTCCCGTTGCCGCCGACGCCGGGCCGCGGCTCGGTGGGGCTGCCCGGTTGCAGCTCGGTGCCCGCCGCGGTGCGAGAACCCTCGATGAACGTCTCGAAGTCGCGCGCGAAATGCGCCGCGAAGGCCGGCTGCAGCACCGCCTCATCGCCCGGCTCCCCCGACAATGCCAGCACCTGGCTCGCGTGCACGGCAACGGCCTGCGCCTTCACGGCCTGCTCCGCAGGGCTGAGGGCGAGCACGCTCAGGGTGGCGCCCTGCGGCCAGACTCCCGGCCACACGCCGGCCCACACGTCGCTCGTCGGACTCGACCAGTGCCAGGCCCAGATCGGGTACTCGATCAGCCGCGCCCCGGTGCTCAGTGCGACGGCCTGGGCGGCGTCACCGGCCGCCGTGTGATCGGGGTGACCGTCGTAGCGCCACGGTGAGAGCAGCCAGGTGCCCGGCCCCGGCGCGGTGACGCACTCCGCGATCGCAGCCGTGGCGGCCGGGCCCTGACCGGCGAGGTCCCCGTCGGGCAGCCCGATCAGGTGAACGGATGCCGCGGGGGCGAGCCGGGAGACGGCATCCGTCACCTCAACACGGCGCTGCGCGGCGAGCTGTGCGGGTGTCTGGGTAGTCGAGTCGGGGTGACTGGATTCGCCGTCGCTGAGCACGATCACGGTGATGGGCACGTCGAGGGTCGCGGCGCGTTGCAGCAGCCCGCCGCAGCCGAGGGTTTCATCGTCGGGGTGCGCCGCGACCACGACCAAACGGCGCAACGGCTCCAGGCTGAGCGGCGGCAGCACGGCGGGCAGGTCGGCGGCGGCCCAGTCCGCTTCGGGGGTGCCGTCGTCGCGGTGGTTGAAGCTCACCATGGCCACTCGCCGCCCGACGGCCCGGTCACGGCGCCCGCACTGCCGCCGGGGGCCGAACTCTGCCCGTGACCGGCGCTCTCGCCGGCGCTCTCGCCGGCGCCGTCATGGCCGTCGGGGCCCGGGGGCGTCACGAGCAGGGTCACTCTTCGGTCGCTGAGCAGCCGTTTGCCCAGGGCGGCGTCGTCGCGTTCCGCGTGGTGCTGGCGCACGTACAGCTGCAGGTCGGCCACCCGCTGGGTGTGCCGGGCGTCGAAGGCGAGCGGCGCGGGCCCCAGGGCGTGGCCGACGCGGCTGATCACCTCCTCGACGGTGCGGGCGACGAGGCCACGCACCCGAGCGGCCAGCAGGGTACCCGCGGTGCCGTTGGCCGTGCCCTCATCAATGGCCCGGGCGGCGCTGGCGAGGGTGGTCGCGCAGGCGCTGAGCAGCACGTCGACGGCCCCGAGCTGGGCGAGCGCGAGCTGGTCGGGGTCGCGTTCGTGTAGCCCGGCGGTCAGGCGGCGGGCCACGCCCACCGCGCCGCCGTACCAGCAGGCGGCGACGCCGATGCCGCCCCAGGCGAACCCCGGCCGGGTCAGGTACCAGTCGTCGGGGCCGATGGGGACCGCATCCACGTGGGTGAAATCGACGGGGCAGCTCGGAACCCCCGGCAGGCCCACCGCGACCCAGCCGCCGGAGCGCACGACCACACCGGGATCGATCAGGTCGACCGCGAAGAGGCGGCGGTGCGTGTCGGAGGTGTGGGCGGTGACGAGTGCCTGGGTGAGTCCGCCGGCCAGGCTGCACCACGGTTTGGTGCCGTCCAGGTGCCAGGTGCCGTCGCGCTGCTGCGCCGCGGTGAGGCGGTGCCCCGGTGCTTCGGCCGCGAACACGCCCCACGTCTGGTGCTGTACGGGGGTGCCCGCAAAGAGCATCTCCGGTTCCAGGGCGTTTTGGCTCAGGATACTCAGGGCATCGAGGTGCGCCTCCACCACACGGGCGGCGGTCAGGTCGATGGCCGCCGCGGTGGCGAGAATTTCGAGGATTTCGCCGGTGTGCCCCTCGCTCATGCGCGGTGCCAGCGGACCGAGCGAACGGGCCAGGCGCAACGCCCGGCCCGCGTCGCCCGTCACGCTCAGGCACACCTCGGTCAGCTCGGCCAGCAGCAGGGAGTGTGCCAGCGGCGCGGTGGCCGCGATGCCGGGGAGCCTGACGGGGGTCGCGATCGTTCCTGTTTTCATGGAACCTCCTCGGTCGGCGTGCACGGTGATTGCCCCTGCATAGTGGCAGTCAGCCACCGGCGTGGCTAGCCCCCGCCGGCAGTGGTCTGCGACCACCTTCGCGGGCGCAGACTGGCCGAACAGTACCGGTCAGGTGGTCATTCGGTCACCCGGGCGGTACGGCTGGCCGGTCGTGGCGCCTGCGCCAGCAGCGAGGCCGTGTCCGGGGACTGCGCAGCTTGAGACTGCGCAGCTTGAGACTGGGCAGGCTGAGACTGGGCCGGAGTTGTGCTCTGCGCCCGAGAGTTCGACTGTGGCTGCCGGTTTTCCGCGCTCACCAGCCAGGCATACTGCTCCAGCTTCTCGATGAAGACGTGCAAAATGTCTGCGCTGGTCGGGTCTTCCTGATCCACGTCGTCGTGCACCGCACGAATGTTGTCCACGGTGACGGTGAGACGTTCGGTGATCAGGGTGACGGCATCCGTCGTCAGCACCTCACCGGCGGGAAAGTGCGGCAGGTGACTGGTGGCGGCCACGGTTTCGGTGCGCCCGTCGGGTTGTGCGTTGAGGGCGCGCAGGCGCTCGGCCAGCTGGTCGGAGAATTCCCGCACCTCCTCGATGATCTCGTCGAGCTGCAGGTGCAGGTCCCGAAAGTTGGGTCCCACAATGTTCCAGTGCGCCTGCTTGCCCTGCAGGTGCAGGTCGATCAGGTCGACGAGGATCGATTGCAGGTTGGCACGGAGCGATTCGGAGGCGTGCATGGTGTCCTTTCGGTGTAGAACGGTGGGCCGCGGGGCGGGTGCTGCGGCGAGGTCAGTGCGTGACGTCGCCGCGCCAGCCGCCGTCACGGTTCAGCGGGTTCTCCACGAAGGCCTTGAATTGCTTGAGGTCTTTCTTGATCACGTGGTCGTCGACGCCGAAGACGGCGCCGAGCTTCTCGGTCAGGCCCTGCGTGGACCAATCCAGCTGCACGGTGACGCGGGTTTCGTC
>JBBQYN010000195.1:0-5164 GCA_038208655.1 Actinomycetales bacterium | reverse complement strand
GTTCTGGGTGACCGGGGCGATCGGCGCAGCCGAGGCCCCCGCGCCCAGCCAGTCCCGATGCAGTTCCAGCTCCACCGCGAGGCATCCGTTCGCGCTGGTCGCCCAGAACGACTGCTCCTCGAGGGTAGGGGCCAGCTGGCTGGCCCGGGCCAGGGCACGCGAGTATTCCCGCAAGTACAGCGCATCCTGCGCGAGATAGTACGAGAATGCCGGCTCGGGCAGGGTGCCGTCACTCAGGCCGCGAATGAAGTCGAGCTCGTCGATCTGGGCACGCAGGTCGGCGATGCCGGTCCACCAGGTCTCCCGCAGCGCTGGGGCGCTGCCGGTAGCGGCGACGTTCTCGGCGCGCGGCGTCACGACGGCGCCGACCGCCCCGCCGGGCAGCTGCCCGGTACTCCAGAGGCCGGCGAAATGGTGGATGGGCCCGTGGCCGCCGCCGACCTGCAGCTCGTCGGCGTGCCGCAGACTCTCGGTGAGCCAGGCCTTCGCCGCGGCGACGGCCTGTTCCCAGTCACCGAGTCGGGCCTGCACTGTGGCGAGGGCGCTGGAGAGGGAGCATCCGGTGCCGTGCGTGTTGCTCGTCTGCACCCGTTCGCCGGCGAATTCGGTGACGGTGCCGGTCGGGTCGATGAGCGCGTCGGGTGAGAGGGCGCCGTCGAGGTGTCCACCCTTGACGAGCACGCGCAGCCCGTGGGTGTGAGCCACGAAGCGGCCCTGTTCGATGGCCTCCGACCAGTTGGCGGCCACCGAGGCCTGGGCCAGCACGGCGAGTTCGGGAAGGTTGGGCGTGACGATGTGCACCCGGGCGAGCAGCCCGCTCAGGGCGATCTCGGCGTGCGCGTCGAGCAGCCGGTCACCGCTGGTGGTGACCATGACCGGGTCGAGCACCACGATCGGCGGGTGCACCCGGTCGAGCCAGGCGCTGACCTCGTCGATCACCTCGCGGGTGGCGAGCATGCCGATCTTGACCGCGTCGATGGTCACGTCGTCACTGACGGCGTCGAGCTGTTCCCGCAGAAAGGCGACGGGCGGGTGGTGGATCGACCGTACGCCGTGGGTGTTCTGCGCGACGAGGGCCGTGACCACGGCCATGCCGTAGCCGCCGGTGGCCGAAATGCTCTTGAGGTCGGCCTGAATTCCGGCACCCCCGGTGGGGTCGGTGCCGGCGATGCTGAGCACCCGAACGATCGCGGGGACCACGGCGATACCGGACGCAGGCACGACGGCGGTCATCGGGTCGCCCCCGCCCATTCGGGCGCCGGTTCGCCGCCTGGCCCGGGCGCTGACGCCCGTGCCGCCGCCCACTGCTGAACGAAGTCGCGGGTGGCGGCCTGCGGGCTCGGGGCGGCGCAGATGGCCGAGACCACGGCCAGCCCGGCGGCACCGGCGGCGCGCAGCGGCGCCGTGTCGGCCAGACGGATGCCGCCGATCGCCACACAGGGCACCCGCGTCGAGGCTGCCAGTGCGGCGAACCCCTCGATGCCGAGCGGTTCCGGGTGGTTGGCCTTGGTGCTGGTGGGCCGGATCACGCCAACCCCGAAGTAGTCCACGGTGCCCTCGGGAAGCGCGTGCGCCGCCCGCAGGTGCTCCGGGGTGTTCGCGGTGAGGCCGAGCAGCGCGTGCGGCCCGATCAGCTCGCGGGCCCGGTCGGCCGGCAGGTCAGACTGGCCGATGTGGATGCCGTCGACGTGCGCTCCGGCATTGCGGGCGGCCAGGAACACGTCGACACGGTCGTCGACGACGAGCAGGCAGCGGCCGCGGGTGAGTCGGGCGGCCGCCACGACGAGGTCGAAGAGGTGTCGGGTGGGGGCGGTCTTGTCCCGAATCTGCACGGCGGTCACCCCGCCGGCGATCGCGTCGGCGATCACCGCGAGCACGCTGGCGTGCCCCGTAGCAGCGGTCAACCCGCTCTGCTCGCTCAGGACCGGATCGGTCACGAGGTAGGTGGACAGCGTGAGGTCGGTGGCGGTGCGGTAGGTGGCGGTGCGGTCGCTGCCGGTGCGGCCGGTCATCGGATCACCGCGGCGTCCTGCACGGTGGCGGCGCTGAGCCCGGCCAGTCGATCCAGGAACAGGGCGGCGAAACTGCCCGGGCCCAGGGCATCCGTTGCCGCCTGCTCGGCGGCGATCGTGTACACGGCACACGCCGCGACGGTGCTGGCGAGGCGATCGTCGCTGAGCGATGCGAACGCTGCGATCACCGCGCCGAGGGCGCAGCCGCCGCCGGTCACCCGGGTGAGCAGGGCACTGCCGGTGTGCACGCGCACGTCGGTGGTGCCGTCGGTGATGATGTCAACCGGGCCGGAGATGGCGACGATGGCCCCGAAGTCGATGGCGAGGCGATGCGCCGCCGGCAGGGCGCTGTCGGCGGAGTCGGTGGAATCGACGCCGCGGCCTCCGCTGCCGATTCCGGCGAGCGCGTTGATCTCAGACGGGTTTCCGCGAATGATCGTGGGGCGCAATTCGAGTAATTCGGCGGCGAGCGCGGTGCGCACCGGGAGCACCCCGATGGCGACGGGGTCGAGCACCCAGGGGATGCCGGCCGCGTTCGCCGCGGTCACGGCGGCGCGCATGGCGTCACGCTGGGGAGCGTGCGGGGTCCCGAGGTTCACGAGCACCCCGGAGGCAACCGGTGCGAAGAGGCCGGCCTCTTCGGGCAGGTCCACCATGGCTGCCGAGGCGCCGAGCGCCAGCAGCACGTTGGCCGTGAAGTTGGTCACGACGGCGTTGGTGATGCAGTGCACGAGCGGGGTGCGGGCCTGCAACTCGGCCAGCAACTCCCCGATGCGCTGCGCGGATGCGTTCCGATCGATGCTGGCCGTGTGGGCGGGGCCCGTGTGGGCGGTGGCCGTGTGGGCGGTGTGGTTCGACAAGCGAGAGTTCACTCGCGACATCCCTTCGCTAGTTTTGGCTAGTGCAGGTTCAACGGGTGTGTTCTCAGCATTCGAGCGGCGTCTGTGCCGCGCGACCGCACCCCGTGTCACTGCTGTCACCCTATCGCGGAGGCTCGAGGCCGCCACACACGGCCGCGGCGCGCACAGGGAAACAGAACTGCGCCGCGCCGTCGCAGAGCCGTCGCGCTGGGACCCCGACGGCTGGCTGCCCAGGGGGCGGTGCCGCCATGCCGCGGCACTTGCCCAGCTCGGTTTCGCTGATGCCACCCGCAGAACGCTGGCATAGGTCAACGCCTTGGTTCACCCGAGCGAACACGCCCCGCTTCCGGCGGGACATCGCGCGGCGACGATGCGGTCGCGTCCGTTCCGGTGGGCTGACCGGCTACGGCAGCCGCGTGTTCGAGCCGGCCGAGGCCGTGGCGAAATTCACGACGGCCAGCTCCGCGCCGGCGACAGCGTGGTTCAGCAACCCCACGCGCAGCGCACTCACCCGGTACTGCGCGCTGTCGTCGGGTGGGGTCGCGGCCGTGAACGGGGCACCGGGCGGGGCGCCCGGCTGATCGGGTTGCACGTTCACGTTGAGACTCAGCACGCCGGGCAGCGCGTCAAAAAATCCGGTCAGGGCCACCGCGGCGCCGCCGACGGTCGTCTCCAGCGTGGCGGTGAGCGCGCTGACCGTCGCGGTGAGCTCGGCCGTGATCAGGTTCAGCGCCCGGTTCGTGGCCGAGAGTACGGGCCCGATCAGTCCCCCCGTCGGCAGGATCGCGGGCACCACCGCCCGCAGCTCAGCCGTGACTGCGGCGCTCCACTCCGCGAGCAGCGCCTCCGTCTGGGCGGCGACCGCGGCGACCCGCGCGGGGTCGAGCGTCAGCGCGGTGTTGGCGGCCCGACCGTTCAGGCCGAGGTCGTCGGTGAGCAGGGACTCCAGGTCGACGCTGATCGTGCCGCGGGCCAGGTCGATGCTCAAACCGGATCCGGTGAGCGTCGCCGACAGCAACGTATCAACGGGCGATCCTGCGCCGAGGTTCAACGTGCTCGAGTCGGCCAGCATGCTGGCGATGCCGGCCCGCACGTCGGCCGTGAGTGAGACCACGATCGGGCTGTCCAGCACCAGACCCAGGCTCGCGATGCCGTACTCACGGGTGCTGCCGGTCACCGAACCGTCACCCCACGCCGCGCTCTCTGACGCCGCGCACCAGTCCAACTGCGATGACGCGGCCACGGCGCCCACCGTCAGGCGGGCCCCGGCCAGGCCCTCCGGAAGCACCCCGGCGAGGTCGATCGTGGCCGGCTCCGGCAGGTCGGGGCTCGTCGGGGCCACGGCCACTGCGCCCGAATCGGTGATCAGACCGGACGCCCCTGCCGAATACCCCGTGTTCGTCACCTGCGCGTACTGGTTCAGCACCCCGATCGACCCCACCGGCAGGCCGGCGTTCAGCCCGCTCAGAGCGAGCACGTCTATGCCCACGGCATCCACCGTCAACGGATTGGCATACGTGTCGGTCCCCGTATCGGCGTCGCCGGCATCGACGTGGCTGGCAGTGTCAGGCGTGACCGTGGCGGGTTCCGAGCCGCTGCGGGCCGCCGACACTCCGGGAACCCCCGCAACAGCCGACAGGTCCGCCCCGCCCACGGTTCCGCTCAGAAAGGTGCCCGACGCCGCCGTGGCGTAGGCGTCGTCACTGCCGCAGTCGTACCGGTCCGTGCCCAGAGTCGGCGCGTGCACCCATTCGCGGTCGGTCCAGGCCGCCAGGGACGGCACCAGGCTCACGGGCAGTGCCGTGGCCAACAATGCCGCGCCCAGAGCACTGGCCAGCACGGACCCGCGGGTGCCGCCGCCAGGACCCCGACCGCGGGTCATGAGCGCGCCCCACGGGCACGTTCGTGACCGCCAGCCGAAGCGTCGAGGCCGGAGGGAGCTGGGTGGGCGCAAGCCCGTCGCGCGCGCCACGACCGCGCCGAGGCCGATCGCTCCGGCACCGACTAGAACCAGGGCCAGGGCGTCGAGGCCGGTCGTCGCGAGCGATCCGTCGGGCGCCGCGACGGGGCCGTCGGGACCGGGCGCACCCGGGGTCCCCGATCCTCCGTCAGTGCCGCTGTCGCCGGGCAACTCGTCGCCGGCAGCCGTGAGCCCAATGCCCACGCTGCCGCTCAGGCCCATCACGCTGCGTCCGGTTTCGTCCGGCGGGATGTTCAGGCTCAGGGCCACCAGCAGGTACTTGCCGTTGGCCGAGGGGATGCCCAGAAGATCGACCACCGGGCTGTTGAAAC